>DATCZR010000183.1:0-12823 GCA_036525835.1 Cyclobacteriaceae bacterium | reverse complement strand
TCGGCCATACCCTGCACATTGTTTTGACCGCGCAAGGGATTCACGCCCACACCTGGTCTTCCAATGTTGCCGGTAATCATCGCCAGGTCAGCGATCAGGGTAACTGTAAAAGTCCCCTGAAAATGTTCTGTTACTCCCAATCCATGGAATGACATGGCATTTTTGGCAGTGGCATAAGCTACGGCTGCATCCCGAACGAGATTTTTATCAACTCCCGTTATGGATTGCAACTCGTCCATATCAAGTTTCAAAATACTTTCCTTAAATGTATCAAAGCCTTCTGTTCTGTTTTGTACAAAATCCATATCCACCAAACCCTCTTTGACGATGTAGTGCATCATCATATTGAGCAACGCTACGTTGGTACCGGGTCTCAATTGCAAATGATAAGTAGCGTAGCGGGTCAGTTCAATTTTGCGTGGGTCAACCACGATCAGCGTAGTGCCCTTCATTGCCTTCTGCTTGATCTTGGCACCCGTAACCGGATGTGCATCGGTAGGATTTGCTCCGATCACCAGCATGCAATCGGTAAATGCCAGATCCTTGATAGAATTGGTTGCCGCTCCCGTGCCGAAAGTACGTTGCATGCCGAGTGCTGTAGGCGAATGACATACCCTTGCGCAGCCATCGATGTTGTTGGTACCCACTACAGCACGTATAAACTTTTGCATCAAATAATTTTCTTCGTTGGTCGCACGGGCACATGAAATTCCTGCGATGGCATCCGCGCCATTTTCGACTTTGATTTTCTGAAACTTGTCAACGATATAATCATAGGCCTCGTCCCAGGTTACCTCCTCAAATTCTCCATTGCGCTTTATCAGTGGACTTCTCAACCGATCAGGATGATCGTAAAACTTGAACGCATATCTTCCCTTCAAACAAGTATGCCCCTGATTGACTTCGGCATCATAGGGTGCCAGAATAGATTTTATTTCTCCATCCACCGTGGCGACATCCAGGTTACAACCAACACCACAATAGGTGCACACCGTGCGTGTAACTTTATCCGGAACGGTTTGCTTGGAGTTGTATACATCTGTGATGGCCGAAGTAGGACAAGCCTGCGCACAGGCACCACAACTCACACAATCCGATTCTTTAAAGCCCTCGTTCATGCCCATGGTAATGGTACTGTCAAATCCACGGCCTGTCATCGTAAGCACCATCTCACCCTGCACTTCGTCACAGGCACGGACGCAACGGTAACAATTGATGCAAGTGGATAAGTCGGCCCGCATGTAGGCATGCGAAGTATCAGGCTTACGATCCACATGATTTTTTCCCAACGGGTAACGGATATCGTCGGGTGTGATTCGCAATTGATTGGCTACGTTTTGAAGCTCGTTCTTCCCCGATTTATTTTCATACAGTCTGTCCAATGGATAGTCGGTAAGTACCAATTCCAAAATATTTTTCCTGAGACGCGTTATTCTCTCATTGTCGGTATAGATAAAAGAATCGGCCATCACCGGAGTATGGCATGAGGCTACCGTTTTTGCTTTGCCCTGCTTTTCCAAAGCCACATCTACGCTGCAAACCCTGCATGATCCGAAAGGTTTGAGATTGGGTGCATCACAAAGTGTGGGCACGTTGATTGACTTTTCTACCCTGCGTATGAACGCGAGGATCAATTCACCTTTTTCGAATTCAAAGGGTTGATTGTTGATGTAAGCAATATTTCTTTTTCCACTCATGATCTGTCTCCGTTTACAAAAAATATTCCTTCAGTTCCTTATCAAAATATTGGAGTGCGTTTTTAATACCCAGGGGCAAACCGCCCCCCAACGCACACAATGACCCGATTTCAAGGGTTTCCAGCAGATCGTACATCAATTTACGATCTATTTTAAAATTTTCCTTCTGGGCTTTTTGAATCAGCTCCTTCCCTCTCACCGAACCGATGCTGCATGGAAAACATTTACCGCAAGATTCCGCTGCAGTAAACTCAAAGAGATGCTCAAGATATTTGATCATGGGAAAATCTTCAGGGATGCTAACCACCCCGGCATGACCCAATAAGAATCCGTTAGAGGCAAAAGATTCAAAATCCAGTGTAAGCGAATCGATTTTTTCAACGGGTACAATTCCCCCCAAAGGTCCACCCACGTGGATGGCCTTCACTTGTTTCTTAAACCCTTTTCCAAAATCATTTACTACCAAAGACAGTGGTGTCCCCATTTCTATCTCATACAATCCAGGTTGGTTGAACAAACTGTCGAGGCAAACCAACTTGGATCCGGTGGACTTGCCCGTGCCCAATGAAGCATAGCTGTCACCTCCGTTCTTTAATATATAATAGAGAGAGGCGCTGGTCTCAACATTGTTCACAACAGTAGGTAAATTGAAGAGCCCTTCCTGTGTTGGATAAGGAGGGCGCACCCTCACTTCCGGGCGTTGGCCTTCGATAGAAGAAAGCAGCGCTGTTTCTTCACCACAGATGTAAGCCCCCGCTCCTTCGATAATTTTAAAACGAAAATCAAAACCACTAAAATTGATGTTTTCACCCAGTAATTGGTTTTGTTCCCACTTCGTTATCTCTTTGTTGATTTCCACAATAGATTCAGGATACTCTCCTCTTACATAGATCACCCCTCTGTTGGATCCAACAATATATCCGGCCATCATCATCCCAAACAGCAACAGGTGTGGTTGCCCTTCCATCAAGTACCTGTCTGAATAGGCGCCCGGGTCCCCCTCATCCGCGTTGCACACCACAAATTTTTGATCGCCTGGCACATTCTTGCAAGACTCCAATTTCAATCCCATGGGAAAGCCAGCTCCACCTCTCCCACGGATATTGGATTTCTTGATTTCATCCAGTAACTGATTTCTGTCTTGGGTCAAACAAGTGCGAATAAAATTGAAGAACTCTTTTTCATTCGGATAAGTATTGGTGAGGATAGGATCCTTGAGATTGGAGGTCACATGGTAAATGTCATTATTTTTCCCTTTACCGTCTAATACCATACCCAAATCAAGTCCGTTCTCGCCAGAATAATTTTTTCCTTCAAAATGATATGCTGCATTTTCGTGACAACGACCCAGGCAGCACATGTGTCCAATTTCCTCTTCTTTAAAATGTGCGCTTAACTTATTTTTTAGTTCATCTTGTGTTCCAGCCACCAGGCAAGCACTTCCGTTGCATACAAATACCTTTTTAAGTTGATTCTCAGCTTTCAAGAAATCATAAAAGCTGACGGTGCCATGCACGTTGGCATTCCCGACCAAAAATTCTTTAGCTAACGAGCGTATTTCATTTGGATCAGGCGTTCCTTTTTCTTTGGAGATAGCAACGAGTCTCTCGAATAGTGGGTTGTCGAGTCCTTTCCGCCTTGCCAACTTTGATAAATTCTCTGACATTATTTACACATTAGCAAACTTGAACACTTTATTGAACCTCTAATTTAACAAAGTATATGAAATGAATTTTTGAATTGTTTAAAGTGATTTTCACTTCAATAAATTGCATTAGCCAGAAATACGTTGATTGCCACAATAAAGATTAAAGCTGTTATCTCTGACAAAACCCAATAAAGTCATACCCAATTCTCTGGCCAAGGTCACTGCCAGACTAGATGGCGCGCCAACTGCTGCCATGATAGGACTTCCAGCCCGACCAGCCTTCTGCACCAATTCGAAACTGGCTCTTCCACTTACCATGATAATTCTATCCGACAGCGGAATTTCTTTTTTAAACAAACAGGCACCTACAATTTTATCCATGGCATTGTGCCTACCCACATCTTCACGTGTCAATAAAAGCTTTCCATCCAAATCAAAAAGCCCAACTGCGTGCAATCCTCCCGTGTGCTCAAATATCTGCTGTGTCTGTCGCAATTGATCTGAAAGCGTATGTACTACATTCCTATCCAATACGATTTCATCCTTTATCAATCGACAACTCACTTGGACCGATTCAATAGAAGATTTACCACATACGCCACAGCTTGATGATGTATAAAAATTTCGCTGAAGTTTTTCAAAGTCGAAAGTAATGGAGGGTTTCAATTCCACTCGTGCCACATTATCCTTCTCCTCTTGCCTTCCTACATCTTCGCAATATTTGATGCTTTCAATTTGATCAAATGATTCAATGATGCCTTCGGTAAATAAAAACCCGGTTGCCAATTCAAAATCATGGCCAGGAGTTCTCATGGTAACGGAAAGACTTTTTTGCTGTCGGTCACCCTCGGGCCCAAATCCAATCCGGATTTCCAAAGGCTCTTCCACCGCCATTAAATCCGGAGTGACCTTACTTCCTTTGGAAGTAACCTTTGTAATTTCTACCGGCTTCACAGATAAGGTCATTATTTAATGCTTCAGGAAAGTCCGGAGATTTTACCGCTATTATCAATATCCATTCCCAGCGCAGCAGGCACATTAGGTAGTCCAGGCATTCTCAGCATATCGCCCGTGATGGGAATTACGAACCCAGCTCCAGCCGCCACCTCAATTTCCCTAACAGTAATGGTAAAATCCTTTGGCCTACCTCTTTTCTTGGCATCATCGGAAAATGAGTTTTGCGTTTTTGCAATACAAACCGGACGTCCGCTCAATCCCAGCCGCTCTATCTTCACCAGATTTTGTCTTGCCTTGGGCAAAAATTCTACCCCCTTTGCTCCATAAATTTTGACAGCCACAGCTTCAATCTTTTCAATGATTGAATCACTCCATTGATACACCGGCCAGCATTTTCCTTCAAACGATTCGGCAGCATGAACTACTAATTTTGAAAGATCCTTCATGCCATCTCCTCCTTTCTCCCATCCTTCAGCCAAGGCAATCTGCACACCCAGTGATTTACATTTATCAATTACCCAATCAATTTCTTCTTTGGTATCTGTGCTAAACTTATTTAAGGATACAACAGCTGGCAATCCGAATATTTTTGTGTTCTCAATATGCTTTTCCAGATTAGAGAACCCATCCTGAACTGCTTTCAAATTGGATTTGGTTAAATCCCCACGCTCCACGCCACCATGATATTTTAGTGCACGAATGGTTGCTACCAAAACAATTGCATGAGGAGAGAAGTTTCCATAGTTCGAAACGATGTCTACAAACTTTTCAGCACCTAAATCTGAACCAAATCCAGCTTCAGTAACTACATAGTCAGAAAAACTCATTCCCATTCTGGTCGCTATAATTGAATTGGCCCCCTGAGCAATATTGGCAAAAGGCCCTCCGTGAATAATAGCAGGATTTCCTTCAAGTGTCTGGACCAGGTTAGGTTTAATGGCTTCTTTCAATAGCAAGGCAACTGATCCTTGTGCGTTCAGGTCACTTGCAAAAACAGCTTTCTTATCATAGGTATCACCGATGTAAATATTCCCAATTTTTTCTTTGAGATCATCGAGGTTTTTGGCCAGACACAATATGGCCATAATCTCTGATGCTGCCGTAATGTTAAAACCGGTCTCCCGGATCATGCCTCCACCCTTACCACCCAAGCCAGTAACGATATTTCTGAGCGCGCGGTCATTCATATCCATCACACGCTTCCATTCGACTGTTCGGGGATCAATTCCCTTTCCTCCATCCGGTTTTTGAATATCGTTATCAATTAATGTGGCCAATAGATTGTTGGCTTTTTCAATGGCGGCAAAATCACCAGTAAAATGCAAATTGATATCTTCCATTGGCACCACCTGAGAATAGCCCCCGCCTGCAGCTCCACCCTTCATGCCAAACACAGGACCTAAAGAAGGCTCGCGAAGCACTACCGTGGCTTTCTTTCCTATTTTGTTGAGTCCCTCGCAAAGGCCAATGGAGGTCGTAGTTTTGCCTTCTCCTGCTGGCGTTGGTGTCATGGCTGTTACCAGTATTAGTTTAGCCTTTTTTATTTTCTGGTCATCGCATAGTTCTAAGGGGATTTTAGCCTTGAATTTGCCGTACAACTCCAGACTATCTTCTTTGATGCCAAGGTTTTTCGCGATTTCTACTATGTGCTTTAGGGTAGACTCCTGTGCAATCTGTAAATCTGATTTAAATGCCATTTTTCTAATTTTACCTGATTGATAGAAAGATGCACAGAAAAAACGGCTCAGACAAAGCGTTCTATTTCAAACAGTTCCATATTCATCATGATCGGTGTGGCATGAAGGTTGGTACCGATGGTGTTTTGCTCGGGTCATGGGCAGATATATCGAATAAAAAGAAGATACTTGATATTGGAACAGGATCAGGCTTGATAGCACTGATGCTGGCTCAGCGATCATCCTCAGATACCACTATTGATGGCGTAGAAATAAATGGACAGGCATTCGAACAAGCCTGTGAAAATGTGGCTAATTCACCCTGGCGGACAAAAATTAAGTTGAGCCATTCTTCCATTCAAAATTTTGAAGTTGAAACCAATTACGATCTGGTCGTTTGCAATCCTCCTTATTTTATTAAAAGCTTGAAACCAACTGATCAAAATCGAGTTCAATCAAGACATGCCACTGACTTAACATATCCTGACCTTATTGCTTCCACCAAGCGACTAATAGCACCTAACGGTACCTTAAATATTGTGCTACCGATACGGGAGTCAACCGAATTCAGAAAAGAGGCTGGCAGGTTGGGTTTTTTTACCAAAAGGAAATGTTCAGTCAGGACAAAATTCGGAAAACCAATTGATCGTGTACTCATGGAATTTTCTCACGGGAGCTCAGATGTCAATAAAGTGGAAGAGCTAACAATTCAAAATGAAAAGGGGGAATGGACCGAGTCCTATTTGGAACTTGTGTCCCCATTTTATCTTTGGGGATAGCCCATTTGAATACCAATCATCAATAAGAATTCCCCTTAAGGCCTTATTGGCTTAATCTTTGTTTCGCTTAATCTGTATCTTGAATTAGCATTCCATTTACGTGTTTAAACATTTAATATCATTATATTTGCACCGATCTTAAAAACACTTAAAAACTATGAAAAAATTTATCTTACTCATATCACTGGTATCTCTTGTTACCATTGGCTACGCTCAAACCACCTGGAATATTGATCAAGCCCACAGCAAAATTGGTTTCAACGTAACACACATGGTTGTTGCAGAAGTGGAGGGTAAATTCAAACAATTTGAAGGCAAGGTAGTAACCCAGTCAGCTGATTTTAATAATGCAGAAGTTGAGTTTACGGCTCAAGTGGCCTCTGTTGACACTGAGAATGAAAGACGTGATGGACATTTAAGATCTGACGATTTCTTTAGTGCGGATAAATATCCTACCGTTACTTTTACAGGCGTGTTGCTGAAAGAAGGAACAAACTATAAATTGAAAGGTAAATTAACCATGCGCGAAACAACCAAAGATGTAAGTTTTGATGTGACGTACGGTGGCGCTGTGAATACCGGAAGAGGCGAGAAAGCTGGATTCAAGCTAAATGGTAAAGTAAATAGACAAGAATATGGTCTGAAATGGGCCAACAAACTTGAATCGGGTGAATATGTTGTCGGAGACGTGGTGGAAATTGAGTGCAAGCTTGAGCTTAACAAAGCATAAGTTTTCTTATTCCAGGAAGAGTGCTTAACTTAAGTGAGCGCTCTTACTACTCTTTTGTGATCATGAACATCAAAGAAGAAATTCAGCAAAGTCGCTTTCGGAACAACTACCAGATGGCGGCCATTAATCTTATCTATACTTCCGGCTGGTTAGCCAATAAACACAAAGAATTCTTTAATAAGTTCGGGATTACTGTTCAACAGTTTAATATCCTGTCCATCCTTAGAGGTCAATTTCCAAACAAAATTTCTGGCGCAGAAATTAAAAACAGAATGATGGATAAGAACTCTGACGTTTCCAGACTACTTGATCGTTTGATCATCAAAGACCTTGTTTCAAAAAGCAAATCTCCAAACGACAAACGAGCGGCAGATGTAGTTATTACCAAAAATGGTCTCAACCTCTTATCCACAATTGATGCTAAAATAAAAGCATTAGATAATATAATTAGCCATCTCACCGAGGTAGAAGCTGAGCAGCTTAGTGCTTTGCTAGATCGGCTAAGAGGCTAAATTTTTTCAATCTCCGCTTTTACAAAGTTCATCAACTCTTTGATATAGCCTTTGCTGAAATCAAATTTGATACCTGCCGCTTCGTATATTTCAGGAATCGTTTTGGTGTAACCCAGCTTCAGTGCATTCATGTATCCATTCAGGCCTGCTTGCGGATCATCCCGATAATTTCTCCACACTGCAATGGCACCCAGCTGAGCCATGCCATATTCAATGTAGTAAAACGGAACCTCATACAAATGCAGTTGCTTCTGCCACATGAAATCTTTAGCCTCTCGTAGACCACTCCAATCTGTCACATTGTCTCCAAATTCATCCATTATTTTATTCCAATTCTCCTTACGCTGGTCGGCTGTATGATTAGCATGCTCATAAAGCCAATGTTGAAACTTGTCTATGGTGGCAACCCAGGGTAATGTTTCTATTATATCTTCAAGATGCTCCAACTTAGCTCTATTAAGATCTTCTGAATCTCCAAAGAACACGTCCCAATGATCCATGGATATTAATTCCATCGACATGGATGCCAACTCGGCCACTTCCATTGGCGGAGATTTGAAGTCAGCCAATGGCAAATCCATTGTGAGAAAATTATGAACCGCATGCCCACCTTCATGCATGATGGTGGTCATGTCCCTTAGTGTGGATGTCGCATTCATGAATATAAATGGAACTCCGATTTCAGCAAGTGGATAATTATAACCTCCCGGTGCTTTTCCTTTTCTTGATTCTAAATCCAGATGTCCCATTTCTTTCATGATAGATAAACATTGTCCCAGATAGGGATCTAAGCGACTAAAAACCTTGACCGCTTTTTCTGTCAACTCCTTGCCATCTTCAAATGCTTTTAATGGTTGTCTTCCTTTCGGATCAACCGATTTATCCCAGGGCCTTAGTGTACCAACTGCCAAGTCAGATTTACGCTTGCTGACCAGCTCATTGAGAATAGGTACAACTTCCGAACTTACGGCTTCGTGAAACTGGAAACAATCTTCAGGTGTATAGTCAAACCTTCCATAGGACTTAAACATGAAGTCACGAAAATTTTTGAAATCGGCATTGGAGGCCACCTGACTCCTCAGCGATATCAATTTCGAGAATAGCTCATCCAACAATTCTTTGTCTTGCAACCTCCTCGCACTAAGGCTGCGAAATACACGTTCCCTCAAAGCTCTATCTGTTGACATCATCAATACCCCAGCTTGCTGCATGGTCATCTCCTTACCGTCTATCTCGATTGTCATTGCACCGGTAATCTGCCCATATTTCTGCGTTTGAATATTAATCTCCGTGAAAAGCGGAATGTTGGACTCCCTGAAAATGAATATCTCTTTGCGGATATTTCTGATCATCATATCATAGCCTGGCTGCTGCTCCAGAGCTTTTAGAAATGGACATCCTATTAATTTCTTATTTAGCTGATCCGATAAGGGAGACATGTGAGGTTGAATATGCTCCACAAAATCCTGATAGCTCTTCCGATATTCTTTATTTTCGGTAAAGCACGTCATTCGGATATATCGCCAACCCATGTCCTCCGCTATAATTGATTCTAATTCACTCCTGTTTTTCAACCACTGGTCCAATTCGCCAGCTGATGTGATCTCAGCATTAAGTAACTGATCAAAGTAATTTTTTAAGGTATCCCAGTCTGTTATTTCAAAATTTTCAGGGAGGAAGTTTCGTCTTGGTCTCTTTGGAATTGCTACAGCATTCATTTGAATTTGTTGGATAATGAACAAAGCGCAAAAATAGCTAAATTGCTAGTCAACCACTGCTGCTATTGGAACTTCTCCTCTTTTTTCTCCTGACTTTATTAGCCGAAATTCTTGGAACCATTGGAGGTTTTGGTTCATCTGTATTTTTTGTGTCCCTGGGTCAGTTCTTTTATAGTTTTCAAACCGTATTAGCGCTTACTGGTATCCTTCATGTATTCAGCAATACTTCTAAAATTTATCTATTCAGAAAGTCAATTGACTGGAAACTTGTGCTTTCTATTGGCATAGCCAGCATCATCTTTGCCATTGGCGGAGCGCTACTCACCAAAGTGCTATCGTTTAGTTATGCGAAACTGCTACTAGGAATATTTCTTATCGCATTATCCCTGGTACTTATACTCAGGCCAAAAAGTAAAATTGATCCGACCCTGGCAAATAGTATTACCGGTGGTGCATTGTCAGGATTTCTTGCCGGATTTATTGGAACAGGAGGCGCTATACGAGGGGTTGTGCTGGCCGCCTTCAATCTGGAAAAAAACCTTTTCGTAGGAACATCTGCTGCTATTGATTTTGGCGTGGATCTGAGCCGCATGATTATTTACCTGGATAATGGATTCCTTGATCCAGCCTACTTTTGGGCGATCCCCGCCTTGATTATTGGGGCTTTCCTAGGCAGTTATCTCGGTCAGTTAATTCTCAACAAGATTTCTCAGAACAATTTCAAAAAAATAATTCTTGGACTCATTTTGGCCATTGGTATTTCGCTTGTGTTTCATGAGATTCGGGAATTGATATAGGGGTAGATTTAATATTAATAAGTTATGAATTCAACTCTTTATTATGTAGCAATGACTGGTTTTATTCTGACCACCATAATTTTTTTTCTCACGTACGATCCAGCAATCAAGAAAAGCGTTGCTCAAGTCAAAAGTGGATGTTCAACTACAGTAGAGAATGGTGATTAAAGTGATCGCCTCTCTGGTAATTTGGATGGTCATTTTGAGCTCACTTTCATTGATCGGTTTTTTTTCAAATTTAGATGCCACGCCTCCTCGGTTTGTGATTATCTTGTTAATACTTCTGATCACATTCATTTGGGTTCTATTGATTTCAAAAATCACAAAACAAATTCTTACCTATATTCCTAAACAAACCATTATCATTCTTCAGATTTTCAGGGTAATTGTTGAGATACCATTGTGGCTCTTTTTCATCCAAAACCTATTACCTGAGCAAATGACTTTTGAAGGTCGCAATTTTGATATACTCGCAGGTATTACCACTCCACTTGTTGCTTATTTTGGAATTACAAAATACCATTGGCCGAAAAGTATGCTAATTTCGTGGAATTTGTTATCACTTGGAATGCTAATTAATATTGTCACCATTGCTATTCTTTCTTTCCCTACGCCGTTTCGGTATTTTATGAACGAACCAGCAAATACTATTGTTGCTGAATTTCCATTTGCCTGGCTTCCAGCTTTTTTGGTACCGCTTGCCTATGGACTTCACTTTCTTTCCATTCGCCAACTTATTTCACACAATAGTAAAGCAACAAAATTCAACTCAAATGAAACTATTTATTGATATTATTGGCTGGATTGGTTCTGTTGAGGTTATACTCGCCTACGGACTTAATAGTTATCATAAAATTGATTCGAGCTCGCTCACATTTCAAATACTGAATTTTACCGGAGCTACGTTCCTAATTGCCAATACTGTTTACTATGGAGCATTTCCTTCAGCATTTATTAATGTGATATGGGTAATCATTGCAGTGCCAGCCATATTTCAAATTATAAAAAAGAAAAAACAGTCTATTAATTCCATCTCCAAATCATCTTAGCATGAAGAAAATAAAAATTTCCATCTTAGTACTCATTATCAATTTTTGTATACATCCATTAGCAGGCGCTCAATCCAAACTACTAAACAAACAAATTAAGGAATTTGATGCATATGTAGAAAAATCCAGAAAAGAATGGGGCGCTGTTGGATTAGCTATTGCTGTGGTGAAAGACAATGAAGTCATTTTCAAAAAGGGTTATGGCGAGCGCGAATTAAATACTTCAGTTGCCGTTGATGACAACACCTTATTCTCCTGCGCCTCCACTACGAAGGCCATGACCGCCACATGTCTGGGTATCTTAGTGGATGAAGGCAAATTAGAATGGAACGATCCTGTAATTAAATATTTGCCAGAATTTCAATTGTACGATCCTTATGTTACTCGCGAGTTGAGAATAAGGGACTTGCTAATCCACGATAGTGGTGTGGGAAATGCGGACGTGCTCTGGAGCTACATGAATATACCAAGTGAAGAAGTACTGCATCGAATGAGACTGGTGGAGCCCAGCTATTCTTTTCGTTCCAGTTTCATTTATCAAAACATATTCTACCTGGCAGCGGGACAGGTGATAGAAAAAGTGTCTGGGCAGCCATGGGCAGAATTTATAAAGCAAAGAGTCTTCAACCCGCTCGGCATGAATCGTACTGTGCCCTTTCTTAAAAACATAACTGATCCTAATAAAACCAAGCCACATATGATAATAGATGGTAAAACCATGGTAATAGAAGATCTCAGCGCGGATGCCATTGGGCCTGCTGGATCAGTTTGGTCTTGTATAGATGATATAAGCAAGTGGACCCTGTGCATGTTGGATAGCGGAAAGTACAATGGAAGCAGATTAATTAAAAAAGAAACATGGCTGGAGATGATGAAACCACAAACGATGGTGCCAGCTTCGGAGTTCTACCCTACTGCGCAATTGACAAACCCAAATTGGACCACCTATGGTTTCGGATGGTTTCAACATGACTACAAAGGAAGAAAAATGAATTTTCACACAGGCAGCCTCCCGGGTTCTATTGCCATTCACGGTCAAATTCCAGAAGAGAGAATTGCTGTATACTTATTTGGAAACACTGATCATGTAGAAGTACGACATGCTTTGATGTACAAGGCTTTCGACTTGTTTGCATTGGGTGGTGCCACTGATTGGAGCGCTGATTTTTTGAATTTATATGATGGATTAAAGAAAAAGGGAGAAGAAGCACAAAAAAAACGGGATGCTGAAAGAATAGAAAGTACCAATCCTTCACTCCC
>DATCZR010000182.1:0-14413 GCA_036525835.1 Cyclobacteriaceae bacterium | reverse complement strand
GGCAACGAGATAGTAAGCGCAGAAACCTTTATTCTTAATGATGTTGAGCTCCCGCTGAAAACGTTCCCTTAGCTCCGGCTTACTCACATCGTACCGTTTTTGAAAACCTTCCCAAGCCGAAGTCACCAGTAAGTCCCAATCACTTTCATCGCTACCGGTTAACGTCTGTTTATTCTTATCCGTGCCCAGATCAAAATCAATGGAACACCTATCAACCAAATGCTTTGCATTCTCGATCAATTCAGGATAGTTGATATAATGATTCTTCAACTCCTCTTCCTTCATCATGACTTCACTGGAAAGTGCCTGCTGTTCTGTCGCCAACTTGCTCAGCAACGTGTTGTTGTCAATCGCCCGCAGCAAGCGATGCACATTAAAATCAATTTTGCTGGCGAATGTGACTGGCTGATGGGCTAGAAATTTTTCTTTGTGTTCCTTGTAAGAAGGATAAAATCCCAACTGGTTAAGTTGATTGATTCTCACACCGATAAATTCATTGGCACGAAGCAGTTCGGGCTCTAGCTTACCAAACGGGTAGATTACAAAAACATCTTCAAATTCAGGGGCGCGCTCAGGTAGCGGCAACTCTTTTGAATTGTGATAAGATAAAAACCGGTTTATTTTCTCAAAGCCATCGTTGTTCTGTGCAATCGAAATAAAAAGTAGTTGGTTTTTCTTTCTGAATTCAATGCCTAGTGCAATCTCTAATTCATACGCCTCTTTTCCGAAAGCTGTCAGGTCAGTGCCATTTACAGGTTTGCGTTCCCTACACAGCCTGAGCATTTCAATGTAAGAAGCTGTATTGTTGATTTCGGTGAGCACCAACTTGCGCACACCACATCGTTTTGCCTCCGCAAAAAGTTGATCTACTTGCAGCGTACCATATTTAAAACTAAAAGCCGTGTGACAATTGAAAAACATGAAATTTGATGTGATGATGTGATGACGCATAAATCTCATCATCACATTAACTAATTAACCCTTAAACGCATTCATTTCCATTCTCACTCTTTTGCTCACCTCCAAGGTAGTTGCCCGGATTAATTTCCCCGGTCCGTGTTTGTGCTTCATGCGATCGATGGCCTCGTAGAGGTTGATGCTTTCTTCCGTATCGTCAAACAAGCTGATCTGATGATTGCCGTGCACCAAACTGCTAAGTCGCACGCCCACCAGCCGAATCAGCATTCTTCGGTTGTACAGTCGATCGAATAATTCGGTGACCACGCGCAGCAACACATGATCAGAAGAAGTATAAGGAATCTGTACTTGTTTGGTTTCCGTGTCAAAGTTGGCATACCGTATTTTGACGGTAACGCAGGAAGTCAGTTTTTTCTGCTCACGCAACGTGAATGCCACTTTCTCTACCATAGCAATCAAAATGGATTTCATGCGCTTCACGTCAATGGAATCCTGATCAAAAGTACTCTCGGTAGAAATTGATTTTTGTTCACTGTAAGAAACCACTGGAGCGTTGTCAATGCCATGTGCCTTGTTCCACAAGCTGATGCCGTTCTTTCCAAAAGCACTTACCAAAAATTTCAATGGCATCTCGCGCAACGTAGCTACCTTGCGCACACCCATGTCGTAAAGGAAGGAAGCAGTCTGTTTTCCTATCATCGGAATTTTTTCCACTGACAGCGGGCCCAGAAAATCTTTTTCCTCTCCGGCCGGGATATGTTTTTCTGCGTTGGGCTTAAACTCTCCCGTAGCTACTTTCGATACGAGCTTGTTCACCGACATGCCTAGGGAAATAGGCAAACCACTCTCTTTAATTACCTTTTTCCGTAAGGCCACCGCCCACTTGAAAGCTCCGAAGTAGCGGTCCATGCCGCTGGCATCAATATAAAATTCATCGATAGAAGATTTTTCAAAGGCGGGCGCTGAGTCAGCAATGATTTCGGTGACCAGATGAGAGTGTTTGCTATACGCCTCCATGTCACCAGAAATCACTTTCGCATCCGGGCAGAGTTGTATGGCCAGGTACATAGGCATGGCCGAATGCACCCCAAACCTGCGCGCCTCATAACTGCAGGCTGCCACCACACCACGCCTGCTGCTACCCCCTATTATTAATGGTCTTCCCAACAGCTCTTTGTGCTGCTTGCACTCCACCGCTACAAAAAAAGCGTCTAAATCCATGTGTATGACATTGCGAGAATCCACATATCAATATTACTAAATAATTTAGCATTTCTAATATTTTTGGGGTATTCCCCGATGTCATTTCCGAAGACTACATAGTGCAGTGATTTTCTACGCGCTTCAATTCCATGGTTAGGAAAAAAATGAGGCGTCAGTAGCAATCAAATGAATTAACATTTACAATACACTCGCAACCGATTGCAGTATTTAACATTGCTCATTATAAGGCTTATACCTAACGAATGTTAACCTGCCGCTTAAACTTTTTTGCCCCGTTTTATGAACTCCCTCCAAAAAATATTCATATCCTTGTACTTCAGCACAAGTGAAAAATGAAGATGAACACTACGAAACGATACGATATAACTAACTCCTTGATCCATGCGATCACAGGTGCGCTGGTCATTATCACGGTCATTATTATTCGACAACCGGGGTGGTGATACTATTATTTTGACTTAAATAATAAACCGCCCCGAATGATTCGGGGCGGTTTTGTTTTATATGGGTTCTAACAAACTAACGATTGTTCTAAAAGTATGTACTACACGAATGACACAACTCTTTTCCTGGATGGAAAACTTGTAAAGGCAGCAGATGCGAAGATCGATTTATTTAGCCAATCACTTCATTATGGCTATGGTGTATTTGAAGGGATCCGGGCTTACCAAACCCTAAATGGCGTCAAAGTTTTTAAAGCCCGCGAGCACTACGAGCGGCTGCTCAAAAGCGCTTCACTCATAGGTATACCCCTTGACTACGACCCGGAGGAATTGATACAGGCAACTTATCAGGTGCTGGCTCGAAATAAACAAACCAACGCTTACGTTCGTCCACTTGTTTTTTGTGGTCCGAACATGTCGCTCTCTGCACCCACCCAGGTATCACTCATGATTGCCACATGGGTATGGGGAAAATACTTAGGAGATAAGTTGCTAAAAGTTTGTATTTCATCTTATCAAAGACCCAATCCAAAATCATTCAAGGCAGAAGCCAAAGCTTGCGGCCACTATGTGAATTCCATCATGGCCACAACTGAAGCCAAGCAGCGTGGATTCGATGAAGGCCTATTGTTGGATATTGAAGGTTTCGTAGCCGAAGGACCGGGTGCCAATTTCTTCTATGAAAAAGATAGCGTACTCTATACCCCTCCCCTAGGAAGTATACTTCCGGGTATCACACGGCAAACGGTTCTAGAAATTTGCGCTGAACTGGATTTTCGAGTAGAAGAAAAACTCTTCAAGCCTGAAGATTTATTTGAAGCAGATAGTGCATTCTTCTGTGGTACTGCAGCAGAAATCGCAGGCATCGAATCCATCGAAGGACAAAAGTTTGCTAAACCATGGAAAGAATCGCTGGGTGCAATTATACAAGAAGCATATCAGTGTTTGGTTTTAGATAAAAGCTACAGCTACGTGATTGTATAAATAATGGAACTCAACAAATACAGTAAAACCATCACCCAGGATCCAACACTGCCAGCATCACAAGCGATGCTATATGGTATTGGACTAACTGAGCATGACTTGACTAAAGCTCAGGTGGGGATTGTAAGTACTGGATTTGATGGCAATACCTGTAACATGCACCTGAATGCGCTAGCGCAAGAAGTGAAGGAAGCTGTTTGGGTTCAGGATTTGGTGGGATTGGTTTTTCACACCATTGGAGTAAGCGATGGGATTTCCAACGGTACGGAGGGCATGCGCTATTCGCTTGTAAGCCGCGAAGTCATTGCCGACTCTATTGAAACAGTCTGCAACGCGCAATATTATGATGCATTGATTGCAGTCGTTGGTTGTGATAAAAATATGCCTGGCTCGCTCATTGCCATGGGCAGATTGAATCGTCCTGCCATTATGGTCTATGGAGGAACGATTGCTGGAGGACATTGGAAAGGAAAAGCTTTAAACATCGTGTCAGCATTCGAAGCACTTGGCGAGAAGATGGCCAACAAATTATCGGATGAAGATTACAAAGGTATCATACAAAATTCCTGTCCAGGTGCCGGTGCTTGTGGGGGTATGTACACAGCCAATACCATGGCGTCAGCCATTGAGGCTTTGGGAATGGCAATGCCCTATTCTTCTTCTAACCCTGCCCTGAGCAAAGAAAAATCTGAAGAGTGTAAAATGGCCAGTGAAGCGATCCTTCATCTGCTGCAAAATGATATCAAGCCCAGCGACATCATGACCATGAAGGCGTTTGAAAACGCCATTACTGTTGTCATGGCTTTGGGCGGCTCGACCAATGCAGTATTGCATCTTATTGCCATGTCGAGAGCAGTGGGCTTGCATGTAACACAGGAAGATTTTCAAAGAATATCAGATGCTACTCCACTCATAGCAGACTTAAAACCCAGCGGAAAATATTTGATGGAGGACTTGCACAAAATCGGAGGCACACCACTGGTGATGAAATATCTTTTAGACAAAGGTTTACTTCATGGAGACTGTCTCACCGTCACCGGTAAAACCATTTCAGAAAACCTTAAGGAAATCCCCGCTATCGATTTTTCAAAACAGGATATCATTGTCCCACTTGAAAAACCAATAAAGAAATCAGGACACATACAAATTCTGTATGGCAACCTGGCTGAAAAAGGATCAGTAGCCAAGATCACCGGCAAAGAAGGAGAAAAATTCAAGGGAACTGCAAAAGTATTCAATGGAGAGTTTGAACTGATCGATGGAATCACCTCCGGAAAAGTAAAAGAAGGTGATGTGGTGGTAATCCGATATGTTGGACCAAAAGGTGCACCAGGAATGCCCGAGATGTTAAAGCCAACCAGTGCCATTATGGGAGCCGGACTAGGAAAAAATGTAGCCTTGATAACTGATGGAAGATTTTCAGGTGGCACACATGGATTTGTAGTAGGACATATCACACCTGAGGCTTACGATGGTGGATTGCTTTCCTTAGTTGAAGATGGGGATGTAATTGAAATTGATGTTACCAAACATGAATTAAATCTATTGGTCAATGAAAAAACGTTGGCATTAAGAAAATCAAATCACAAGAGACCCGCATTGCGCGCAACAAACGGTGTGCTCTATAAATATGCAAAACAAGTAAAAACAGCTGCGGATGGATGCGTTACTGACGAAGACTGAAAAGAAAAATCAAACTCAATCTCAACAAATTTCTGGATCGGAAGCCTTGCTTCAATGTTTGGTAGCAGAAGGTGTTACGACTTTATTTGGCTATCCAGGAGGCGCTATCATGCCGGTATACGATGCGCTCTACGGTTTTACTGATAAATTGAATCATATTCTTGTACGTCATGAGCAAGGCGCAGTCCATGCCGCACAAGGTTACGCCAGGGTTTCAGGTAAAGTAGGTGTTGCACTGGCCACTTCAGGGCCTGGTGCTACCAATTTGGTTACAGGTCTTGCTGATGCCTTGATCGATTCAACGCCAATTGTATGCATTACTGGTCAGGTGTTTGCTCACCTATTGGGAACAGATGCATTTCAGGAAATTGATGTAGTAAACACAACTAATCCGGTTACCAAATGGAATGTTCAAATCACTGAGGCCAAAGATATTGCGGATGCTGTAGCCAAAGCTTTTTATATTGCTCGCACCGGCAGACCCGGTCCGGTATTAATTGATATCACTAAAAATGCACAGAATGAGCGCCTGGAGAAGTTTACGTATAAGCCGTGCGCAGAAATTATAACTTACAAACCCAAACCTACATTACCACTCACTCAAATTAAGGAAGCCGCTACCCTGATTAGCAAAGCAGAAAAACCCTACTTGCTGGTAGGTCAGGGGGTCTTGCTTTCAGATGCAACACAAGAGTTGCTTCAATTTGTTGAGAAGACTGGAATTCCAGTTGCCTGCACCCTGTTGGGATTAGGAGCTTTTCCAACTAATCATCCCAATTACGTAGGCTACCTCGGTATGCACGGAAACTACGGACCAAATGTCAACACCAATGAATGTGATGTTTTGATTGCCGTAGGAATGCGATTCGATGATCGCGTAACCGGTAACGTAGCCAAATACGCGACACAAGCCAAAGTGATCCACATCGAAATTGACCGGGCTGAGATCAACAAGATAATTAAGGCCGATGTGGCCGTTCATGCTGATGCGAAGGAAGCTTTAATAAAATTAACCGAATTATGCAATCCAAGCTCACATTCTGATTGGATTGAGCGTTTTTCAAAATTGAATCACATTGAACGAAAGAAAGTAGTTGACCGAGAATTTGAACCAGTGGGTGAATTGAAAATGGCTGAAGTCATTCACCATATTTCGGAACTCACTCAGGGAGACGCTATAATAGTAACCGATGTAGGTCAACATCAGATGATAACCTCTCGCTATTTTGGTTATAGAGATCCGCGAACAAATGTGACTTCCGGAGGTGCGGGCACGATGGGTTTTGCATTACCTGCTGCAATCGGAGCAAAACTTGCCCAACCTCATAAACAAGTGATCGCTGTCATTGGCGATGGAGGTTTTCAAATGACATTGCAAGAACTCGGCACCATTATGCAATATGATATTCCTGTAAAAATACTGGTGCTCAATAATAGTTTTCTGGGCATGGTAAGGCAATGGCAAGAACTCTTTCATGATAAAAGATACTCTTCCACGGAGATGTCTAATCCTGATTTTGTAAAACTGGTCGAAGCCTATGGCATTAGGGCAAAAAAAGTGGATGATCGAAAGGATTTGATCGCCTCTCTGAATGAGATGCTGAATTCAAAGAAAGCTTTCTTTCTTGACATCAAGGTAGGTAAGGAAGATAACGTATTTCCCATGGTTCCTGCAGGTGCGGGTGTGGCCGACATTTTATTAGAAAAAGCAGAATAGAAACAGAACTGATGAAACAAGATTGGACATTGGAGCTCACAGCAGAGAATAATTTTTCCATTCTCAATCGAATTGTAAACGTCCTTAATCGGAGACGCGTGCGCATTAGAAAGCTGGTTGCCCATGAAAATGCAGAAGATATTCATAAGGGTGGTGCCCTATTACTTCTATATACAACTCCTGAGCTGATGGAGAAAGTAAAACACCAATTGGACAAACTCGTTGAAGTAGATCAGGTGACTTACTTTTCAGGAAGTGATCTATTCTATGAGCGCAACGAGCGCAACAACAAGGGTACAGTATTAGTAAAATAATTTGAACTCAACATTTTAATAAATAAATAAATTATGGCACAGATTAATTTTGGCGGAACATTAGAGGAAGTTGTAACACGTGAAGAATTTCCCATGGAGAAAGCACTGGAAGTGCTGAGTGGTGAAACAATTGCCATCATCGGATATGGCGTACAAGGCCCTGCGCAGGCATTAAACCTTCGCGACAATGGATTCAATGTAATTATCGGTCAGCGCAAAGGATCAAAAACCTGGGATAAGGCGGTTGCTCATGGCTGGGTTCCTGGTGAGACACTTTTTGAAATTGAAGAAGCCGCCAAACAGGGAACCGTGATCGAATACTTACTTTCTGATGCAGGACAAATTGCGCTGTGGCCGTCCATAAAACCATACTTAACTGCTGGCAAAACATTGTACTTCTCACACGGATTTGGAATAACATTTAAGGAAAAAACTGGAATTATTCCTCCGGCAGATGTGGATGTGGTACTTGCTGCTCCGAAAGGATCGGGAACATCAGTGAGAAGATTATTCTTGCAAGGAAAAGGAATTAACTCAAGCTACGCGGTATTTCAGGATGCAACCGGCAAGGCGAAAGACAAAGCCATTGCTCTTGGTATAGGTGTTGGATCCGGATATTTGTTTGAAACGGATTTTAAAAAAGAAGTATACTCTGACTTGACTGGTGAGCGTGGAACCTTGATGGGCGCCATTGCCGGAATATTTGAGGCCCAATTTGAAGTGCTTCGTTCAAAAGGACACTCCCCTTCTGAAGCTTTCAATGAAACCGTAGAAGAACTGACACAAAGCCTAATGCCTTTAGTAGCTGAGAACGGGATGGACTGGATGTATGCCAACTGTTCGACCACGGCACAACGAGGAGCATTGGATTGGAAAAAGAAATTTAAGGCTGCCACATTACCCGTATTCGAGGAACTTTATGAAAGCGTGGAAAGCGGTGCGGAAGCTCAAAGGACGATTGATAAATGTAGCAAGCCTGATTACAGAGAAAAGCTAGCTAATGAATTGAAAGAGTTGCGAGAAAGTGAACTGTGGCAAGCTGGCGCGGCCGTGAGAAAATTAAGACCTGAGAAGGCCGGTGTTGAGGCCAGCATGATAGATTAGTAATGATAAGAACAGATTCCAAACAGCATGATATTGATGCTGCATATGATGTGCTGCAGAAGGTAGTTATCAAAACGCCATTGCAGTATCATCGCAAACTTTCTGAAAAGTTTGAATGCGAAGTCTATCTCAAACGAGAAGATTTGCAGACAGTACGCTCTTATAAAATTCGAGGAGCCTATAATCTCATTCAAAGTCTGTCGGAAGAGCAGCGTAAAAACGGGGTAGTTTGCACCAGTGCAGGCAATCACGCTCAAGGTGATAGGGAACTATGCTAATTAATAATGTACTATTAATTGCAATCCTCCTACCAAACACTTGTCAGCTTTTGAAAAATCTTTATGCTGAATTCATTGAATGCATGCACAACTTTTATCAACTTGGCATTGAATTAAAATAGAAATGTAGAAACCTTATTCTATAGTAAATTCCAAGGAAACCGTCCTGACTCCGGCACTGCCGCATCAGGACGGTTTCGTTTTTTTAGACTATACCGAACTAACGATTGTTTACTTTGACACCGAAGACCATATTTGACAAGATCTGGGATGCACACATCATAAAGTATAAAGAAGGCCATCCAGACCCACTTTATATCGATCGGCACTTTATTCATGAAGTGACCAGCCCGCAGGCATTCGATGGATTGAGGAAAAGAGGCATCGGAGTTTTTAACACAGATCGCACTACTGCGACCGCGGACCATAATGTGCCAACCAAAGATCAACATCTCCCGATCAAAGAAGCACTATCCCGACATCAGGTTGAAACCTTAAGAAAAAACTGTCAGGAATTTGGCATAACCCTATACGACTTGGGTCATCCCTTTCAAGGCATTGTACACATCATCGGCCCAGAGTTGGGGTTAACACAACCGGGCATGACCATTGTATGTGGCGATAGTCATACCTCCACGCATGGTGCATTTGGCGCCATTGCCTTCGGTATAGGTACCAGTGAGGTGGAGCAAGTATTGGCAACTCAATGCATTCTCCAGTATAAGCCCAAGCGGATGAAGATTGAGATTAATGGAAAATTGGGCAAAGGCGTACTAGCCAAAGACATTATTCTATATATCATTTCCAAAATATCATCAAGCGGTGCTACCGGATACTTTGTAGAATACACAGGAGATACCATTTCCAATTTGTCCATGGAAGCGCGGATGACTATTTGTAACATGAGTATTGAAATGGGAGCACGTGGCGGATTAATCGCTCCCGATGAAACTACTTTTGCATACATCAAGGAAAGGAAGTTTGCACCACAAGGAGAAGATTTTGAAAAAAGTATGGAGCAATGGGAACAGCTAAAGTCTGACGAAGGCGCGACTTTCGATAAAACCATTTCATTTGATGCGACAGACATCGCACCAATGATTACTTACGGAACCAATCCGGGAATGGGTATTAAAATAACTGATCGAATCCCCACAGCTCAAGAATTAAAGAACATCACTGAGCAACCCTCTTTTATCAAATCACTTGAATACATGGGTCTTGAACCCGGGTCACAACTTCTGGGTAAAAACATTGACTATGTTTTCATTGGCAGCTGTACCAATGCCCGCATTGAAGACTTAAGGTTAGTAGCATCGATAGTAAAAGGAAAAAAGAAAGCCAAAGATGTAGAGGTTTGGGTAGTACCCGGATCTAAGCAAGTAGAAGAACAAGCAAGAAAAGAAGGATTAGACAAAATTTTCGAAGCGGCTGGATTTGAATTAAGAAGCCCTGGATGTTCGGCATGTTTAGGAATGAACGAAGATAAAATTCCAGCGGGTAAATATTGTATTTCCACTTCGAACAGAAATTTTGAGGGAAGACAAGGACCAAAGTCAAGAACATTTTTAGCTAGTCCTTTAAGTGCGGCCGCAGCGGCCATAACAGGAAAAGTAACAGATGTAAGAGATTTAGTATGAGCAAAGAGAAATTCAAAACATTAATAAGTACAGGCGTTCCGCTTCCCAATGAGAATGTGGACACCGATCAGATTATTCCGGCTCGATTCTTAAAGGCAACTACCCGAGAGGGGTTTGGCGACAATCTATTCAGGGATTGGAGATATGACAACGACAACAATCAAGTCGAGGGATTCGTGTTGAACAACAAATTGTTTGGAGGAAAGATCTTGGTAGCTGAAAAAAACTTCGGCTGCGGAAGTAGTCGGGAGCATGCCGCCTGGGCAATATATGATTACGGCTTCCGGGTGGTGATCTCAAGTTTCTTTGCAGACATTTTTAAAAACAACGCATTGAACAATGGTTTACTCCCTGTTGTGGTCTCAGATCAATTCTTAAAATCAATCCTGACAACCATCAAGGGTAATCCATCTATTGAAATAAAAGTTGACCTGGAAAATCAGGAAGTAATATTCAACGGCCAAATAGAAAAATTTGAAATCAATCCCTACAAAAAATCCTGTATGATCAATGGGTATGATGACATCGACTATTTGCTAAGTCTCAAACAAGAGATTAAACAGTTTGAAGCGGAACTATTGTGAAAAGAAAAATTACCATACTACCCGGTGACGGAATCGGTAAAGAAGTTACGGCTGAAGGCAAAAAAGTATTAGACCGAATTGCAGCTGCTTTTGATCATCAGTTTGATTTCAATGAAGCCAGCATTGGACATGATGCCATCGTGGCCACCGGCAGCGCCCTGCCAGATGAAACGCTGGCCATCTTGAAAAAGACGGATGCCATTTTATTTGGCGCTGTAGGTCATCCACATTATGACAATGATCCTTCGCTAAAAGTAAGACCAGAGCAAGGGCTGCTAAAAATGCGTAAAGAGTTGGGCTTGTACGCCAACCTGAGGCCCATCAAACTATTTAATGAATTGCTTGATGCATCCAGTATTAAGCCTGAAATCCTGAGGGGTTCTGATATCCTGTTCTTCCGAGAACTTACAGGGGATGTCTATTTCGGTGAGAAAGGAAGAAAGGATAATGATAACACAGCTTATGATTTGATGATCTATTCTCGACATGAGGTAGAACGCATCGCACACAAGGCATTTATTGCCGCACAGACACGCAAGAAAAAATTGGTTTCTGTAGATAAAGCCAATGTCTTGGAAAGCTCTCGTTTATGGAGATCGGTGGTTCAGGAAGTAAGTAAAGACTATCCAGATGTTCAACTAACTCACATGTTCGTAGATGCTGCTGCGATGAAGCTCATTCAGGACCCGAGAAGTTTTGATGTGGTGCTCACTGGAAATTTATTTGGAGATATCCTCACAGATGAAGCCTCACAGATAGCCGGCTCCATGGGCATGCTCGCCTCCGCTTCTATTGGCGATACCGTTGGACTTTACGAGCCGATCCATGGAAGCGCTCACGATATCACTGGAAAGGGAATTGCCAATCCCTTGGCATCCATATTGTCTACCGCACTTATGCTTGACATTTCGTTCGGCTTGAAAGAAGAATCCAATGTTGTGATCAATGCTATTGCACAAACATTAAAAGCAGGATATAGAACTGTTGACATTGCAGATTCAAAAACATCAAAAACTAAAATAATCAACACAGAGCAAATGGGAGCTCAGGTTATACAAAGGATCGGAGTAAAAGAAACAATACCTACTAACTAAAATAGTTATGAGTAAGAAAATTCAAATTTTTGATACAACCCTCCGGGATGGCGAGCAAGTACCGGGCTGTCAATTAAAGACCGAAGAAAAAATAGTGATCGCCAGAGAACTGGAAGCCCTAGGTGTGGACATAATCGAAGCCGGCTTTCCAATTTCAAGTCCGGGAGACTTTCTTTCTGTGGTAGAGTTGTCCAAAGCACTCAATGACACGATTGTATGCGCATTGACCCGTGCCAAAAAGGAAGACATTGATGTAGCCGCGGAAGCATTGCACCATGCCAAACGTGGACGCATTCACACTGGTATAGGTTCATCAGATGTACACATCAAACACAAGTTCTTTAGCACGCGTGAGCAAGTATTGGAGCAAGGTTTATGGGCGGTAGAATACGCTAAGAAAAAAGGATACGAAGTAGAATTCTATGCAGAAGATGCAGGACGCGCTGATGTAGAATTTTTAGCCAAGCTAATTGAAGGAGTAATAGCTGCAGGTGCCGATGTAGTCAATATTCCGGATACTACTGGCTATTGCTTGCCAGATGCTTTTGGAAAAAGAATAAAATACTTAACTGAGCATGTCAAGAACATTGACAAGGCTGTCATTTCAGTTCACTGTCATAATGATTTGGGAATGGCAACGGCCAACACTATCTCTGGTTTGATCAACGGAGCACAGCAAGCCGAGGTGACCATCAATGGCATTGGCGAGCGAGCCGGTAACACTTCGTTGGAAGAAGTAGCCATGATCATTGAAACACATAAGGACCTGAGCCTTCATACCAACATCAAACCTCAAAAAATTTATTCGCTGAGTAAGTTAGTATCAGGTATGATGCGTATGCCTGTGCAGCCCAACAAGGCGATTGTCGGTGCCAATGCATTTTCGCACAGTTCGGGCATTCATCAGGACGGATTTTTAAAGCATGCGGAAAACTACGAGATCATTAATCCGGATCAGGTTGGTGTGCCTTCTTCTTCCATCGTCCTCACTGCCCGCAGTGGCAGGGCAGCCTTGAAACACAGGGTAGAACTTTTGGGTTACCCTTTTGAGGGCGAAAACCTGAACCAGCTTTATGAAAATTTTCTGGTGATGGCTGATGAAAAAAAGATGATTACCGATGTAGATTTGATGATGCTGGTAGGTATGGTGCCTGCTTTAGTAAAATAAGTCGTCTGACCACTTGAATGGTCAGACGACTCTATCACTTTGAGTTATTTGTTAAAAGTCGGATACTTAATCCCTAACTGCTCTAAATAAGAGCCGTACTTGGTCTCATCATAATAGAATTTCTCCAACTGCGGGCGATACTCTTTCATGATTTCCGCATTTAAATAAATAGCCGGCTTATCTTCTTTGGTTATCATGGGCTTATATTGCTGCTTGGCCTTCTGCTCATTCTCAAAATAGTCTTTCGCATTTTTTACAATTTCCGGCTTCGTCAGCAAGTCGATCATGGTCATGGCCTGCACGCGCGCGCCAGCCACCACACCTTTGTGCGCAATTGGCGTAGCCATGGCAATAGCGTTGGCCCAATGATGACCGGGCAATCCTGGAATATTCGAAGGAAACCGCATGGTAACTGTGGGCACCTTCCATGAAATATCTCCTATGTCGTCAGATCCTCCACTTCTTGGCTCTTTTGCCGGTGGTTTGAATTCATCTAGCTTATACTCCAGCCCGGTGGTATCATTTCGGGACTTTACTTCTTTTTGAACGGCCTGTGCCAAAGCCTGATCTTCAGCACTCCAGGTGGGGAGGCCTACTACTTTTATATTTTCATTCATTGCCTCAGCAACCGGCTTATTGAAATGACGCGGCCATGCCGATCCTAGCGTTCTTCGCGTAACGGTAGTCTTGGTCATCATGGCTGCACCTTCCGAAATGCGGTTACCATTTTCATAGAGCTCCATGATATTAGGATATGTCATCTCTCTAAAATAGTACCAGATAGATGCCTTGGATGGAACTACGTTGGGCTGATCTCCCCCATTGGTAATGATAGAGTGTGATCGCTGGTGGGGCTCAAGATGTTCTCTTTGGTATTGCCATCCAATGTTCATCAATTCCACTGCATCTGCAGCACTGCGTCCTCTCCAGGGTGCTCCAGCTGAGTGAGCCGATTCACCTTCAAAAGTATATTCCACAGAAATCAAGCCTGTACCAGATGCGGGACCATATGTCACGCCCAGGTTGGAACCCACGTGCGTAAACAAACAAATGTCAACGTTATCAAAGTATCCATCGCGTGTGTAGTAAGCCTTTGTGCCTACCAACTCTTCAGCAATGCCTGGCCAAACCATCAACGTACCTGGTAATTTCTCGCGTTCCATTATTTCTTTTACAGCCAGCGCTGCTGCTACATTCAACGGTGTTCCTGAATTATGCCCTTCACCATGACCAGGCGCTCCTTCCACGATCGGATCATGATA
>DATCZR010000181.1:0-9082 GCA_036525835.1 Cyclobacteriaceae bacterium | reverse complement strand
AGCGCTCAATAATCCCCTTAGATCATCTTCTCTAGTTTGAGACTGACCAAAATTCACACTTAGGAGCCAAAACAAGGCTAAACAATAACGTATGTGCTTTATTCCCATTTTCTTGTCTCAGTTGGAACCTTATTTGCTCTTACTTTTGATCGAAGTAAATTATTAGTGTTATACTTAATTCTAAACAAAATAAACAAACCAAATTTATGAAAAAATTACTATCACTTATCGCCTTTGTTATTGTTTGCTCAATATTCTCATCTTGCACAGAAGAGAACATTACTCCAAAAACAACTGACAATGTAAGCACTCAAGGAACTGGATTTTAAAATAGAAGTTATGAAAAAGCTAATCATTATAACTATCGTTGTTGTAGGAGCCATCTCAGCTTTCGGTTTCGCTCTGAAGCCTGAAACAACAACCACTGAAGATCAATCGCAAATAGCAACCGTGAAAGTGGGAGCTGAGAAATCTGGCTTCACAGAAACCACTAGCTGGTAAAAATATTCATTAATGCTGCAGCGAAAGGCAACTCACAAGGGGTTGCCTTTTTTATTCGGTAGGACTACAGAATAATCGATAGATGACCTAAGGATTTCACAAGGAGGCTCCAAGGCGGTAGCCCATAGGCTACTGCGGGATAGTGCAAGGTAAAGTCTTTTATTAGTTATTTAATCTCCAACTCAAAAGGGAACCTTGCCTGTACCCCTTGATAATCCTTTGCCTTTTCCCATTGCTGATAGAATAGGTAAGCATCTCCCATCTCCTTTTTCATGGCCTTGGTTTTGACCTGTTCATCCCAGCCACCGGTCAGTTGCTCCAAAAATGTTTTGGGTTGTGGATAATATCTAACTCTGTAATCACCTGCTACTCCACCTGCCTCTGCAGCCAGTTGAATCGCATCTGAGTAACTGCCCAGTATATCCACCAGCCCGTTCTCTTTTGCCTGTGTGCCTGTCCATACTCTGCCTGAGGCAATCTTCTTAATTTCATCCTGCGTCATGCCTCTTCCCTCCGCTGCTTTGCGTGTGAAGGTTTCATACACTTCATCGGTTTGCTTTTGCCAAATGAATTTCTCTACATCCGTGAGTGGTCTGGTCACGGTGATCAAACCTCCCACTTCTCCTGTCTTCACTTCTTCAGTGGTGATGCCAATTTTGTTTCCTAAAAATTTACTGAGATCAAACAACACACTGAATACACCAATTGATCCCGTAATCGTGTTGGGCTGCGCCACAATGGTATCGCAAGCCATCGCTATGTAATATCCACCTGAAGCTGCGTAGTCAGACATGGAAGCAATAACCGGCTTATCCTTTTTGGCTAGCACAATCTCTCGCCACATTTCATCCCCGGCTTGAAATACACCTCCTGGACTATTTACCCTAATCACTATAGCCTTAACTCTTTTGTTGGTTCTGGCTCTTCTTATCTCCTTAACTATCGTAGTGGCACCTACGACCCCGTTGCCGGCCTTACCAGGCATGATGTCACCATCGGCCACAATCACAGCCACTTCATTGGAAGAAGTGGCGGGCTTAATGCCTTTATGATACGTTGCGTATTTTACAAAATCAATTTTCTCGTCTTTTTCCAGATTTAATCGTTTCCGCATTTCATCTCTCACCTGATCATCATAGTATAGCTCATCCACCAAGCCGTGGGTAACCGCATCAGCTGCAGCACGAATAGTCATCTTAGATGAAAGTTCGGCCAATTTAGTCACAGGCACTTCACGAGATTCACTAATTTGATCCAGCACCTCCGTATAAATTCCATTGATTAGCGAGTTTAGCTGCAATTCATTCTCTGCACTTAAGTCTTCGCGTACAAAAGGCTCAATAGCACTTTTAAAATCTCCTACCCTAAATACCTGTGGTTTGATTTCTAATTTTTCAAATAAGCGTTTAAAGAACATCACCTCCACCGACAGGCCATTGAATTCCAATTGCCCTTCTGGATTAAGGTAAACCTTATCTGCCACTGAAGAGAGATAATAGGCTCCCTCCGTGTAGGCATCCGCATAGGCTACAATCCATTTACCTGATTTCCTAAAGTCAATGAACGACTCTCTTATTTCTGCGATGCTGGCATAACCTGCCATCACATAACTACTGTTTAGATAGATCCCCTCGATGTATGGATCGTTTTTAGCATGGGCAATGGTTTCCTTCAACTGGAGCAACCCAATAGTTTGTTGCCCTCCAGGAAGCAGTTCTGTCAACGGGTCATCAGTGGCTTGTTCTACAATAGGCGCTGGCAGGTCCAGATAGAGTACCGAGTTGGCCTCTACAACTACCTTGCTATCGCTGCTTACCATTACCGACAGCACAGTAATACCCAGGAGTATAAAAACAATCAGGCCCACCATGGTACCCAAACAAGAGGTAAAGAAATTCTTCATAATAAAACTTTGGGCTACAAACTTAATTAATCCTAAGCACTAAATTGGCTACCTTAATGGATAGAATGAACTACAAGGCTTACCTCCTCCTTGGATCTAATATGGGTCAAAAAGAAACTAATCTTCGAATGGCACACAGCCTCATTGAAAATAGTGTAGGTGCCATATTGCAATCTTCTAAAGTCTATGAATCCGCAGCCTGGGGCAAGGAAGATCAACCCAATTTCCTTAACCAAGTTATTAAAATACATACCTCATTTAATCCCTATGCACTACTGGGAAAATTATCGTGGATTGAAACTTCACTTGGAAGACTGCGAGCAGTGAAATGGGGCGAAAGAATTATTGATATCGATATCCTCTTTTATGATGACGAAATCATCCAGGAAAATATACTCACCATTCCACACCCAGGAATTCCAAAAAGAAGATTTACTTTAATACCCTTGAATGAAATTGCCCCTACGCTGATCCATCCACAACTAGGTAAACCGATAAGTCAGTTGCTTGAGATGTGCGAAGACAAGCTGAAGGTATGGGAGCACCTTACAAACTCATAGCTTCTACTTCCAGGGCGATCTTTTTTACCAATCCCTGCAAAACTTTACCAGGACCGCACTCAATGAAGGTCGTAGCACCATCTTTAACCATATTTTGAACAGACTGAGTAAAGCGAACCGGTGCCGTAAGCTGTCCATTTAAATTCTTTTTGATCGTGTCCACATCATTGGATGGCTGCGCATTTACATTTTGATAGATAGGACAAATGGGCTTATTGAAATGAGTCGCATCAATGGCTGAGGCTAATTCCTCCCTGGCAGGCTCCATCAATGGCGAATGAAATGCACCTCCCACCTGTAAAGGTAAAGCGCGCTTGGCCCCTGCGGCTTTTAGTTTCTCACAAGCAATCTCAATTCCCTTCATTGAGCCAGAGATCACCAACTGGCCGGGGCAATTATAATTGGCCGCTACAACAACCTCGTTTATACTTGCACAAACTTCTTCTACCACTTTGTCGTCAAGACCCAGAATGGCTGCCATCGTAGAGGGATTGATTTCGCACGCCTTCTGCATGGCCAGTGCTCGCTTAGAGACCAAACGCAATCCATCTTCAAATGATAGCGTTTGATTAGCCACTAAGGCTGAAAACTCGCCCAGCGAGTGACCGGCTACCATATCAGGCCTAAATTCAGCAGCTGCCTTTGCAAGGGCCACCGAATGAATAAATATGGCTAGCTGTGTTACCTTAGTTTGTTTCAATTCATCAGCAGTGCCGGCAAACATAATGTCCGTGATATTGAAGCCCAGAATTTTATTAGCGTCATCAAAAATATTTTTGACAGCAGGATTCTCATACAAATCCTTTCCCATGCCTACAAATTGGGCGCCTTGGCCAGGGAATATATATGCTCGCATAATGAGTTTGGTTTCTGGTTTCTGGACGCTGGTGTCTAGAATCTATTATCCCGTAACCAGTATCACGCATCTAGCATCAAGGTAGAAATAAATTGAACACTAGAAAAGTGACATTATTCAATAAAGCGAGTCTTTAAAGCTGGTGTTGGAATCATGCATTGATCTTGTCTTCCAAACCAACGATATCGGTTCTTGGCAATGAAGTTGTAAATCGCATCTCTCAGAAATCGAGGAACGATTTTAAAAACATACAGCATCGGCCATGCACCCCCCAGGTGTTTGCTTATTTCAAGTACGGCATTGCTTTTTTGATAGTTTTTTTCACCATCAATGAGTACGATGCTCTGCAGCGATTCGGTGGGTATTTCCAGTTGATTGAGTTTTTGCAAACCAAAGGAAGATTGAAGTGCAGCAAAATGAAATCGGTTTTTACGATCTCTTTTAATAATGAATTGCACAGAACCATTACACAAGTTGCAGACCCCATCAAACAGGATGACAGGTGAACTTACCTGAGCAGATGCACCCATCCTTTAAATGTATTATTCTTCTGTCCTGGATCAACGACATCAAAAGTAACATCAGCAGAATAGAAATAAACTCCGCCAGGTATTTCTGCTCCCGAATTATCGCGGCCATCCCAATTGATATAGATGGTACGCTCTCCCCCGGATTGGTATTTGTATAACTCTTTGCCCCATCGGTCATAAACTGTAAAAGTCACCCGCTCCACAAACCGGGCACACTTGCTCCTAATGTCAAGAATATCCCTTTTCTCGCCACAGGGGTCAAACGAATTTTCATCCAGCATAACATTGCCATATGCACTAAAACTAGGATTATAGCAATCTCCATTAGGAGAAAATACATTGGGCAGTTCGTAATACGGACAATTATCAAAGCAAAATTGCTCTGAGAGTTCACTCTCGTTTCCAGACCTGTCGACTGCTGATATCTTATAGCACCTAGCATAGGATGGTAGATTAGTATCTACAAAGAACGTGTCACGCACATTGGCGACATAAGGTTCGAAAGGATCACCCACACGATTGGCTACATAAATATTATAACTAATGATGTCGGCACGACAAACAGGATCATCCGGACGTCTCCATTGCAAAGTGTTGGAAAAAGTTTGTGGTTCACAAGAATTGGATGCAAAAAACTCATCACAATTTTGAGCAATGATCTCTAATGCAGGCACGCAAGGCGCTTCATTATCATTAGGCTGCGCACAAATGATCTGAGAAAAATTGAGAAGCGGCTCATCCATCTCCGGATTTCCATAAGTACCACGGGTCATTACCTTGTAGCAATAGACTTCGGTATCTTCCAGTGGAACACCATTGAACTGACCGGCATCCACATAAGTAAATTGTTTTTCAGTCACATTAACACTGTCAATGAGCACCATCTGAGCTTCCGCTGCACCAGCGGGACCTCTAAAGACTAAATGAAAAGGATAATCCTGAGATTGATTACTCCAGGGGACATCTGCATTCCACGCCAGCGAGATTTGTTTAAATTCAGATGCTGCCTCCAATCGCACAGACGAAGCAGTTGCCGAAGTATCTACACGTGTGCTGTTGGCATCGAAAGCAATGATACGATAATTGTAAACTATCTCTTCTGTGTTAATTCCTGCATCAACAAAAGTGGAGTCGCTGAGTTGACCAGGATGGGGCTTTGTAATTTGTAATGCGCCAGAAAAACCCTGTGAACGGTGAACCTCATAAGTGTACGGTGGGGGAAACTGAATTTTATCGACATCAAATGGAGATCGCCACTTGACCGTGATTTCCCCATCTGAAGTTCCTGTCTTATCAATAGTTACGTTGGTGATTACCGGAGCGTCAGCCAATATGGGTGGTATACATATTTCTTGTGACACATAACTTTCCCCACCGTTTGGTAAAGGAAATGTGGCTACCAATCGGTAGCAATAGGAAGCTCCGGGAGCCAGTCCTTTGCTTCCATTGGTGTCTCTGAAGTTAGTCTTGGAAGCTTGCAATTCCGCTATTTTGGTGTAACCTAGAAAATCCGGAATTCCAGTGACACATTCTGGCGGTGTAAAAGTGAATTGATCTACCCTTCGCCAAATCTGAATCTTATCAGCAGTAGCGCATGCGTAGGGCTCCCACTGCAAATCTGTAGCCCTGTTACCCAGATCCACCTGTGCATCTACCCACACCGGAGCTGGACCAACCACCGTAATATTCCAGGTTTCAAATGAAGCTAATCTAGGGCCTGATGAAGATCTGTCCGTAATCTTAAACACAACCTGATAGGGCTGCTCCTTGATGTGCTCACACTTTGTTTCCCAATTGAACTTGAGAATGGCTTGATTGGGTGAAAGGGTAGGTTGAAATTTGGGTGGGTTGGGAGAATAGGTTGCCGGAGAAGGACTAATTCCAAACACCTGCGCAAATGCCTCAATCTTTACACTGTCAAAATCAGGATCAAATCCAAAAATATCCTGATCAATAATAGTTCCTGCTTCTACGCAAATATCATTGGGTACCACAAGTTCTGGTCGTTGATTGTTACAGTCCTCCACGATGATTTGCATATCACGCGTCACGTAGCCAAGTTGTATCCACGTGCCTTGAACCTTCCTCCATTCTTTGATCAGAAAGGCGATGTTATACTCGCCAGGTGCGCCCGGTGCATCCCACACAATAGTACCCGTTTGTGAGTCTATACTAAAAGTCGGAGGACCATCCCCATTTTCATTGGCTGTTGAATAGTTGAGTCCATTAAGCGAGTAAAACTCTTGTGCATTGGGGTCACGATATCCATTCACAAACTGATCTTTTTCTTTTTTGGGTATGGCAAACTCATAAGAGATGCTGTCACCATCCGGATCAAATGCACCCGGATTGTGAAACCAGGCGGCACCAGTACAGGCTTTGTCAATAGGCGGCACCAACAATCGAGGTGTATTGCTACAGCCCAGGAATGGGTCTATGTTTATTTCCGTCTCCAGGTAGAAACGCGTTTCAACAGAGTTGATCATATTGAGAATTCCTGCATTTCTATTGGGCTCCAGATAACTGATTGTGTATTTTCCAGGACCACCGTAGGTATGATCAATGCAATAGGTTACTGTGGCTATCTCGGGGCCCAAGTCCGGGCGTAATGTATTCTCAACAATGGGTGTTGTGTGTGGCTGACTTCCATCACCATAATCCAATAGCCCCTCTCCGAATTTGATATCTGACCCGGTATTGGTATACACTGTAATGCATATTCGAAAAGTAAGACTAGTACACGACAGCCTCTGAATGGTAATCTCCCCTGCTCGCAGATGGGTAGCATTGCTTTTAATCGGAATTAGCATAGCCCCAACCAGAAGTAAGCAGATAAAAAAAACAGTTCTTTTAGTGATCACGCAGTAATGGTCAAAATCGCAATAAATTTACAACAATAAAGCGGGAGAATAGGTTACAACAATCGCAAAATACCGCAACTTGTCCCTCTTATAACGGTTCAGTGACTGGTTTCTTTATCAGGTAATGGGATTATTTTTGTACAGAAGGGATGAAGGGATTTCAAACCACTGGCTATCTTACCAACAATCGTAATCCGTATTGATTATAATTAAAGGATCAGTCAAAAATTAAGATAAATTATGAGAGTTATCGGAACTGAAGTTCATAACCAATGCAACATAACCTACTTCCACTGGAACAATCGATATTTGATTAAATTGGAGGCAGGTCCTTTCGAACAGACATTTAAAATTCAAGAATACAACCTGACCTCTGAGGCCGACCTGAAAAAGATAGTGGATGAAACGTTCATAAGTCAGGCCATGACCCGATTTGAAGAAATGGCTAATTCATTGGCTATTACATTGGAGAAACTCAATTAAGGGGAATATTTTTATCTTTGCCGTCCACCTGTCTGGAAAGTTGATGGAGATTGTTGAAAAGAAGAATAAAAACATTGGATACGAGCCCATTCTGGATGGTATTCCAAACTGGCCTGTCTATCAGCTAAGTAAGAACCGTAAAGAATTTCTTGAAGAGGTTACGCAAAAGTCAATCCTCCGTATAAAGGAACTCCGCCCTACGCGTAAGCAACTGATAGACGAGCTGGAGGCCACGGTATACCGCGAGCAAAATCGCATGAAACGAAATCGTTGGCGTGTCGATCCACCTGACGAAAATGAATTCTGGTCTAATATTAAAAATGATCTGGTTGACCTCAGCAATCTAAATGGCAACGCTACCAGCAGCCAAGAAGATGAAATTCTCAGGAAGATAACCCATCGCTATGCGTATGAAATAGCAGGTAACTTCAAACCCGGTTCGTATAAGTTTGCTCGTGAAACGATCAAATTCTTTTTCAGAAGGCTACTGAATGGAGCCAGGGTAAAAAAGTTCGGAGCCATTTTCAGAAGTAAATATGCTTTACGCGACAAGATTCATATTGTAGGTAAAGTAAAACTGCTTCGAAAATTGGCAGCCCGAGGTACGGTAGTTATGGTGCCTACTCATTTCAGCAACCTCGATTCTATTCTTATTGGCTGGGTCATTCATTCCATAGGTCTACCCGCATTTTTATATGGAGCTGGTCTCAATCTGTTTAACATAAAGATCATTGCTTACTTCATGAATAGCCTGGGTGCCTACAAAGTGGACAGGAGAAAAAAGAACCTTCCCTACCTGGAGACTTTGAAGATGTATTCAAATATCGCTCTTCAAAAGGGAGCGCATAGTCTTTTCTTTCCAGGTGGTACGCGTTCTAGATCAGGCGCAATTGAAGAACGATTAAGATTGGGCCTGCTGAGCACATCCATTGAAGCGCAAAGAAACCTATACCTGGAAAGTCCAGAGCCTGGAGCTGAAGTAAGAAAAATTTTCATAGTGCCAGTTACGCTTAACTACAATTTCGTATTGGAGGCACCTGACCTAATTGAAGATTACCTGCATGCAAAAGGGAAGGATCGATACTTTCCAGAGCAGGACAACTATGGAAGCATGCAGCTTCTTAAATTTCTTTTCAAATTTTTTACCAAGGGCTCCAATATTTCCGTCTCTATCGGTTCCGCTCTTGACGTGATGGGTAACTACGTAGACAGCGATGGAAATAGCCTGGATGCTCAGGATAGGATTATTGATACCAAGGACTATTTCGTTTCCAATGGAAAAGTATGCGTAGACCTACAGCGAGAAGATGAATATACACGAATGCTAGGCAATAAAATTGTCAAAGAATATCATCGCATCAACCGGGTATTTGCCAGTCATTTAGTGG
>DATCZR010000180.1:0-4035 GCA_036525835.1 Cyclobacteriaceae bacterium | reverse complement strand
CATGGAGAAGATTACCGCTGTCACAAAAGTCGGAAAGGTAAATGGAGGCAAAGCCAATTATGCCTATGCCTTCAGTCAAAGTCAGAATGCGGGTACACGCCTTGCCGCTAAACTATTGCAAGCGGATTTTAAAGTGGCCATTACCCTTCTACCTACTCAAGTCAACGGAGTGAACCTGGATAAAGGAACCTATTTACTTAGGGTAAACAGAAACCCGGATAATCTTCACGAGACTATTGAAAAACTAGCTAAAGAATATGGCACAGAAGTTCAGGCTCTTAACACCGCTTGGGGAGACAATGGCATCACGCTAGGTTCCAAATATGTAATCAACCTGGAAAAGCCGCGTATCATGGTGATGACTCAGGAGCCAACGCAGGCTGTCACCTTTGGCTGTGTGTACAGTGTGCTTACACAACGATTTGAAATCGACTTTACGGCAGTACGCACCAGTATGTTTAATGAAGTGAATCTGTATGAGTATAACGTGATCGTGTTTCCAGATGGAAGACCAGCGGAGTATGAAAAGTTACTGGGCAAAGAAGGAATCGAATCACTGGATACCTGGATTAAAAATGGAGGGACATTCATCGGACTGCAGGGCGGTGCAGCGTTCACTGCTCGCAAAGATGTCGGGCTTTCAGATGTTGAAGTGGTAACCAAACAAAACAACGAATCCGGAAAACCCATCGAAAACATCCCGGGATCCATGTTTAAAGCTAATGTTAATAATGATTACTACCTGGGGTTGGGTATGAATGCGCAAATTGGTGTTCAATTTCGAGGCAACTACCACTTCACGCCCAGCAAGAAAGGAACCAATGTAATTTCCTTTGCACCTAATGGGTATATTTCTGGTCACCTATGGGAAAACACAGAAAAAGATTTGGCTGACAAAATGTATTTGGCTGATATTCCTCACGGAGATGGACATGTGATACTCTTTGCCAATGACCCAACCTTTCGTGCCTACTGGCGTGGATTGGATAATTTGTTTGTGGGATCAATGATTTTACCCGGAGGATTTTAGCAGCCACATGATCTTTTGCGGCTTTGCATCACTGCGATAAGAAATTTACCGCGCAGGCGCTGAGTCGCAATGAAAAGGTAAGTGACCCAAGAATCAAGCCAGTCTCGTTTTTATTTTTACATCTCCCTCCAGCGTTCTGTGCACCGGACACTTGTTGGCGATTTCTAGTAAGCGTTGGCGTTGAGTCTCATCCAACTGGCTATCTATTTCAATAATTCTTTCGAAGTGATCGATCTTACTTGTGGGTTTTTCGCAATCGGAAGAATCAACACTGTGTTTCTTTTCGTGATTAAGATGTACTTTGATTTCATCAACCTCCCACCCCTTTCTATCCGCATACATACGCATGGTCATGGCCGTACAGGTACCTAAAGCAGCCGTCAGTAAATGATACGGTGACGGACCAAGATCCTCACCACCGACATCCTCCGGTTCATCGGCCAATAAAGAGTGCCTGCCGGTTTGAATTTGAGTCAAAAACTTGTTGGTCTTATCCTTTATACTCACCACAGTCTGAGCGTCACTACGCAAAGGAGTTGATTCTTCAATATGTAAGTAACGTTCTGCCCAGGAGGCAATCATTTTACCTACGTACTGCGAATCTTTCTTTTTTGTCATCAGGTGATCCGCTCCATCCAGGGAAATAAAACTCTTTGGGTGATGTGCTGCTGTATAGATGGCAGCTGCATTTTCAATTCCCACCGTGGCATCTTGTGGTGAATGTAAAATCAATAAAGACTTTCGCATGGTTTTCATTATCGCAGGGAGCGTATGCTTCTTCAAATCATCCAAAAATTGCTTTTTGATGGTAAAGCTCCGTCCACCAATGTTAACTTCTGCTTTACCCTCCTTTTCAATGGTCTCGACATTGGACTGAATAAGATGCTGTACATGCTCAGGATTGGAAGGTGCACCCACCGTGGCAATCGCCTTTACACTATCAATTTTATCACCTGCAAATAGCACAGCGGCCCCCCCGAGGGAATGCCCAATCAATAAGCTTGGCGCCATATATTCCTGAGCAAGAAAATCAGCAGCTGCAACTATATCATCTAAATTGGATGAAAAGTTGGTGTCCGCAAAATCACCTTTACTTTCGCCTAAACCAGTAAAGTCAAAACTCAACACACCAAATCCTGTCTCGGTCATGTTATTGACCACATTGCGAATGGCATTGAGATTCTTATTGCAAGTAAAGCAATGAGCAAATACAGCATAGTTGTGTGGATGTCCGTCTGCCGGGAGTTCCAATTTGGCGGACAATTCATGCCCCTGATTATTTTTAAAGGCTACTTTTAATCTTTTCATAAGTGTTGATTCTAAGGCAGGATTTCATGATTTCTCTCCATTCTTTACTATTCCAAGTTACAAAAATTAAAAACCTCGAAATGTTAGTTTACCTCCATAAACCTATTCCGGGTTTTTATACCCACTCCAGTCATAGACATTGTACCTCTAAAAGGATTCTTTGTGAATTCATGAGCTCATAAATCCGATATTCTATTAAATTTGATGAAAATTTGTTCTATGGTATTGTCTATCAGGCTTTTTCTCCTCTTCGTTTTGATCACGATTTCCTTCGTCCCGACTTCCGCACAAACCGATTCTTTGGCACTTTCAGAAGAATACTACGCACTGGGCATGGAGGTATTCGACTACGAGCATCGGGCTCAAGCCAAGGACCTTTTTATATTATCCACCAACATGAACCCCAGGAGTGCCAAAGCCCAATTTATGGCAGGGCAGTCAATCATGCTCACCGTTAACAAAGAGCTTTCACTACCTTATTTTAGAAGGGCTTATGAATTGGACCCTACCGTGGACGAGCGAATCCTCTTCTTCCTGGGACAGGCCTATCACCACAACTATAAATTTGACAGTGCTATACTGTTTTATGATAAATACAATCGAATACTCGCACGTTCTTTGCAATTAAACAAATCAAACAAAATCAATGAGGTAAATCGAAAAATTTTCGAATGCCGAAACGCGGTAATTTACATGGAACATCCAGTGGATGTGAAGATTACTCATTTGAGCAGCAATATCAACTCTGAATACCCCGACTACGCTCCCACGCTGAATGGAGAAGAAACACTAATGGTTTTTACTTCGCGAAGACCAGAAAATAACGCTAATGCCAATGTTGCTGCCGATCTGGAATTCTACGAAGATATTTACTATTCTGAATTCATAGATGGGGAGTGGATAGTCGCAAAAAATATGAAAGGCCCTCTTAATTCTAATTACCACAATTCCAGCGTGGCTATTTCTCCAGACGGACAAGAAATGATTCTCTATGAAGATGGCAATGGGGGGGATTTATTTATCTCTGAAAAGAAATCTGATAACACTTGGAGTGACCCCAGACCTATGGACGGTATTAACAGCGAATACTTAGAAAATTCAGCATCATTAACCGCTGACAATAAAGTGCTCTATTTTACCAGTGATCGCCCGGGTGGTTATGGCGGAACAGATATTTATCGTGCAGAATACATTAGAGGAAGATGGACCAACATTATCAATCTCGGCCCCTTAATCAATACCGAAATGGATGAAGATGGCGTCTTCATTTCAGCGAATAGGATTCACCTCTATTTTAGCTCTAATGGTCATGCCGGAATGGGAGATATGGATTTGTATAGAACCAAACGCGATTCAGTGAATGGAGCCTGGCAGGAGCCTGTCAATTTGGGATATCCGATCAACTCACCAGAGAACGATATCTACTTTGTACTTAATAATGATGAGTCCACGGCTTACATCTCGTCTGTACGTCAGGAAAATATTGGTGAACAGGATATCTATAGGGTGGATATGACTAACTGGAACCCACCTGACATTAAGCGTCTCGATTATGCGGAATTGTTCGCAGAAAATACCAGCATAGAAAAAAGAATAATTGAAACAGCGCCCACTGCTACCATAGATTCTGTAAGCACAACTCCCAATGAAACTAAAATGGGAGAAGCTACCATCTCAATCACCGTTTATGATGCACT
>DATCZR010000179.1:0-5699 GCA_036525835.1 Cyclobacteriaceae bacterium | reverse complement strand
GTGTGAAGTCAACACCAGAAACTCTGCAGTAATAGATAATTCAAAGTTTCAAATTCAAAATTTTCAGTATGACAGTACCTCACAAATTCAATTAAAAGAATTGAATCCAAAGCGTATTGTATATGAGTCATCATCAGCAACTGATGGACTGGCAGTATTTTCTGAGATTTACTACCCTAATGGATGGCAGGCAACAATAGACAGCAAAGAGGTTCCAATTCTTCGGGCCGACTATATATTGCGCGCGTTGGAAGTACCAGCCGGAAGGCATGAGATTGTTTTTGAGTTTAAACCTAGGCCTTACGTTATAGGAAATAAAATTACGATGGCCTCTTCGTGGCTATTGCTTTTGGTAGTGGCCGGAAGTTTGGGCTTGACTTTTAGAAAGAAATAGTGCTAATATTTTTCATTCAATGAGAAAAATAATTCTAAATGTAGCTATGACTCTGGATGGCCTCATTGAAGGACCCAATGGAGAGTACGACTGGTGCTTTAATGACGGTCACGATTATGGCATGACTGATTTTCTTAATCGTGTTGACGCCATCTTTTATGGCCGTAAGAGTTATGAATTAATGATAAAAGCTGGGGGTGCAAATCCATTTACTAATAAGCATACTTTTCTCTTTAGTAATACATTGCCTGCCAGTGATGATTATGAATTAGTTAATGGTGACACTAAGAGCAACGTGCAAGCCATAAAGGATTCCGCTGGGAAAGACATCTGGCTGTTTGGTGGGGCGTCACTAACTGCAGCTATGATGCAAGAACATCTGGTTGATGAATTATTATTAGCAGTGCATCCTATCATTCTGGGTAAAGGAAAGGCACTTTTTGATATACTTGACAATAGGCATATGTTGAAATTGATTGAATTCAAGCCTTATCCTTCCGGGTTGGTTTCCATGCACTATTCCATTGATAAAAATTAATTTTATGACCCGGGCAAAGGTTGTAACAAGGGACGATAATTTGTTCTAGCTTTGTTTTCTTATTTAGGAGACTGATTGAGCATAGAAGAATTGGTCCAGCAAGTAGAGGAGGTTTACCTCAATCTGGATAAAGAAATATCCGAATTCACACAAAGTTCTGGGCTATATTGCAAGGCAGGCTGTGGTAAATGCTGTCTCAAACCAGACATAGAAGCTACTATTTTGGAGTTTCTTCCTTTTGCATATCATCTTTATAAAGAAGGCAAAGCAATCCAATGGCTTGAAAACCCTGCGCTAAGCAATTCTTTGTGTGCCATACTTGACAGCAACCGAATCGGAATAGGTCATTGCTCATCGTATTATGATCGGGGTATGATCTGTCGGCTATTTGGTTTTTCAGCCAGGCTTAATAAGTATGGTGCGCGTGAGTTAATTTCTTGTCAGGTAATCAAAGCAGAACAACCTGCTGAATTTCTTGTGGCGCAGGCTGCCGTCATTGCCGGAGGCCAGGTGCCTCTGATGCGTGATCATTACATGAAACTTCACGGTATCAATTGGGAGCTTAGCGAGAAATTTTATCCCGTAAATACAGCAATAAAAAAGGCCATAGAAACGGTATCGCACTATTATGCTTATCGGGAAGATTTGGGCATGACTTTATCCTAGTGTTTAAGTACACCTGGCAGCACTGAGTTTTAGATAAATTGGAATTTGCAATTAGTTTGGCGCCTCTACCCCCCAGATTGATATGTCTATTCATCTGGGAGTTTTGATACCAGTGCCCCTTTCGTTGGTGGTGATCTTCCTATCGAATCAGTGGGTTCAAATCGATTTTATCAATCGCTTTTTTTATCAATCCTGAAGGGGTGGCAAGACTGGTATTGGGATTCAGATCCTTTTGGCTTGTCTCATTTTTCAACTCCGCTCTTTCATTGAAGACAATGGTGGTTAATGTCACAACAACGGCAATCAGGATGCCGAAGAGGAGGAGCAGGTCTCTATTTGAAAGATTAATTTTCACCATAATAAATGTACCAAACGGGGTGCCATAGTTGAAATCGTCCATCTTGCGTTAAAATCCAGCCTTTAGCCCAACTTACTGTTCACTTTTGAACAATCAATTCTTGCATCCGTACAATTAGGACCGATACTACCTTCAATGGTTACACTTGGACTCGTTTTTGTTATATAGGTTTAAAAAAAGAGTGGAATTGTGTACTATTTGAAATACTTTATTGAAATACGCACTGTTTTCTAATAAATTTGTTGTGTATGAATATGGCTAAGAATACTTTTTTTGGATTTCTGATACTCCTTTTCAGCTGTTACAGTGGCTTTAGTCAGGTACAGACAGTTGCTTTGAGCCAGCCCGAGGAGAGCCCAGTAAAATGGATGACTTTTGAACAAGCTATGGAAAAATCCAAAACCGAAAAGAGAAAAATCTTTATTGATGTGTATACCGACTGGTGTGGATGGTGCAAGGTGATGGATAAGAATACGTTTAGTGAACCCAAAGTGGCCAAGATTTTAAACGAGCAATTCTACCCCGTAAAGTTTGATGCAGAACAAAAGGAGGATGTGGTTTTCAATGGTACCACATTCAAGTTTATTCCTTCAGGCAGGAATGGATACCATCAATTGGCAGCTGCATTATTAAACAATCAGCTTTCTTATCCAACAGTTGTATTCTTGGATGAGGAATTCAGAATGATTCAGCCGTTAGCGGGTTATCAAAAAGCCCCTGAATTTCACAAGATCATACAATTCATTGGAGAGGATCATTATAAGAAGACTAAGTGGGATGAATGGCAATCTATTTACAAATCGCCTTACATAGGCTCTCAATAAACCTTTGATGAAATATAAAAAAAAGCCCCCCGAACTATCGGTGGGCTTTTGTTTTATATCCATTGGAGGTATTAGGACTCATTATTCTCTTCTTTTTTAGTTTTCTGAAAATCGACGTAACCCAAGGCAGCTACGAATGCAATAATAACGGCCACTATGGTGATAAATAAGTTGGCGCCATTTCCTATCACTTGCTCAAACATATTTCTTTCTTTTTAGTAGTCCAAAGTTAGCCTAATCTTCCAATCTGAAAAATTACGGATGGTTAATTTTCTGCTAATGAACCTAGCATTACCTGCTAAATTCCTAATTCTTCCTTGTTTTTTTTCAAAACATCTATGATAAAGGCAATATGCTCTTTCATGTCTACCCCGAGCAATTCAACTCCTTTGTACACTTCTTCGCGTTCTACCTTGGCGGCAAATCCTTTATCCTTAAGCTTCTTGATTACGGATTTAGGTTCCAAAGTGGAAACTCCCTCTGGTCTTACCTGACAACAGGCCACGATAAAACCTGTTAGTTCATCGCAGGCCAGTAAAGCTTTATCCAATAGCGTATCATAAGGCACGTTCCACTGAGTATAGTGGGCCGAAATGGCGTGGGCAATTTTAGTTTCGCCCAGCGCAGTCAATTTTTCCACAATCACTGCAGGATGTTGATCGGGGTAGGCCTCATAGTCGGCATCATGTAACAGGCCTGCAATGGCCCATTCATTTTCATCCTCATTATACTTTTGTGCATAAGCTTCCATTACTAATTCCAACGTACGCATGTGTCGTAACAAGCTTGCGCTTTTGGTCATGGATACTAATATGGATTTTGCCTCTGCTCTATCCATTGGCCAGCTTAGTCTTCTTGGGTTTCTTGCGGAAGAAAAAGAGGTTGACAAAAGCTACAATCATTATGAGTCCCAATACGATCAAAGTGATAACCATTCGGGTATTGTGCAGCTGCAACGATTTAATTTCATCATCTTTGCGAAGCTCTTCCATTTCTTTTTCTTTTTCAGACAGGTCTAGTGCAATCTCCATCTGAGCAATTTTCCGACTGCTCTCTTCACCATAAATCCTTTCTCGTGAAGTATCATATCGTAACATGATCTCATAGGCCTCTTTCATTCTCCCTTGCTTGGCATTGTTAGTTGCCAAACTCTTCAATATCTGAGGCTCAAAAATATAAGCCTGCAAAGAATTGCTCAATGCCAAAGCCTGTTCCAGATATCGCTGCGCAATAGTGGTTTGACTCGCCTGCACATACACTTCACCCAGGTTGGCAATGATGTTGAGCACGCCAATTTGGTCATTTTCCTTTTTAGCCATTTCCAACGCTCTTTCATAGTACTCAACTGCACGTTGTAAATTGCCTTGACGAAAATAAACGTTCCCAATATTACTTAGTGGATCGGAGTAAACTTTTCCTGTCTTCTCGGCAACTTGAAATGCCTGGGTGTAATACTTAAGCGCTTGCTCGTACAATTGCAAGTCGCTGTGCAAATTGCCCAAGTTGTTCATGGTGCCAATTATTCTTTGTTGATCATTTATTTGCGTGAAGAGTTGAAATGCTTCCTCAAAGTATTTCATCGCCTGACCATAATCTTTTTTCATGGAGTAAATGGTACCAATATTGTTCTTTGATGTGGCAATCCCTTCCATATTATCAAGTACAGTATAGAGCTTCAGAGATGAAAGATAGTACTCCAGCGCCTTGTCAAGGGCACCCTGATTTCGGTAGGCCACACCCAGGTTGTTATAAGAGGCGGCCATCCCTTTGCGATCATCAATTTCAGTTGCAAGTGTTAGCGCCTCCCGTGAATAACCAATGGCCTTTACAGGATCGAAGTTGATGTGGGCACGAAAAAGCTCGTTTAATGTTTTTACTTTCAAGTCTCCTTCTGCGGTAGCGAGTACAGTTTCCAAGCTATCAATGATACTACCTTTGGATGGTATTACACTGGCACCAAGCATGACAAGAAATAGGCAAAGCCTCTTCATAAAGAATTGTTTTATGACCCTAAAATTAAGATTATATCTGGAAACGCCAGAAAGCTTTAATGACCCCTGGTGGAATCAAATTCAGGTCAATACGTGGCTAATTTGACGCTATTTTGGTAATGGATTGAGAAATGCTGGATTTTGAACTAGATTAGGCTATAGTAAATCTGGTGGCTACGACCAATTAATGATGACTCAAGAATTGAAGGTATGAAATGGATAACCATTGCAGTATTTGTGATTATTAGTTCTTCTCTAGCTGCTCAATCTTCCAGTGAGTCTGCAACGGTGATGATGGCGAATGACTATCTTTTTGATGGTATGACAAAAGGAGATAGCGCATTGGTGCAGAAGGCATTTATGGATGAGGCAACATTTGCCTCGATCGGTCCGGACAAGGATGGCAATCAAACTTTTTGAAAAAGTGATTTGAAAAAATTTATTACTGCTATGGGAACTCCCCAACAAGGTGTATACACTGAGCCGCTTTGGAATGTTAAGATTGATACGGATGGCAACATCGCTCAGGTCTGGGCTAACTATGCCATTTATATAGACAAGAGTTTGCATCATTGTGGAGTGGATGCTTTTCAACTTTTTAAAGGAGTTGACGGCTGGAAGATTTATAAGATTTCAGATACAAGACAACAGGAGAGTTGTGAGGCTCCAAAGGAAATTCAAGACAAATTCAAATGAAAAAAATAACCATCGCTTTATTTTTAGTGGGTACTACCCTATTTGGATGCACGCAACCCAAAGATGAAATAACCACACTCATTCTGGTTCGTCATGCGGAAAAAGCAAATGATGGAACCAAGGACCCAGGGCTTACTGCTGAGGGCGAGACAAGGGCTACTGATTTGCTAAGAATGCTGAGGGAAACAAAAGTCGATGCAATATATAGTACCAACTACAAACGCACGATGTC
>DATCZR010000178.1:0-9321 GCA_036525835.1 Cyclobacteriaceae bacterium | reverse complement strand
GACTTAGGCTTCACCGGTAGCCTGGTGTGGGATGAGGTGCCTACACCTACGGGTATGAATATCTCCATCACGCCTTATGCACTCACGTCAGTGGTTAAAGATTTTGAAAACAACAAGGATGCGAAAGGTGATTTTGATTTTGGCGGAGAGGCCAAAGTGGGTATTACGCCAACGCTTAATCTGGATTTAACCCTTAACCCCGATTTCTCTCAAACGGATGTGGATAGACAAGTAACTAACTTGTCGAGATTTTCCATTTTCTTTCCTGAACGAAGACAATTCTTTTTAGAGAATGCTGATGTGTTCACCAATTTTGGTGCCTTTCCTGATGCTCCCTTCTTTTCGAGAAGGATTGGACTTGATGCGTCGGGAGGGAAGGTGCCCATATCATATGGAGCCAGACTTAGTGGCAACCTGGATCGCAACTGGAGAATTGGAATACTGAATTCACAAACGAAAGGTGACTCACTTTCGCCTTCGCAAAACTATACCGCGGCTGCTATTCACAGAAGGGTATTGAAGCGGTCAACAATAAGAGCGCTCTTTGTCAACCGGCAAATGATATCACAAGGTGATTTCCACGCGACAGACTATGGAAGAAATGCTAACCTTGAATTTGAATATTTGAGTAATGACGGAAAATGGGTAGGCAAAGCAGGATACAATCATGCTTTCAAGAGAGAAGTGACCACAGACAATCAGTTTATGGTTGGAAGTTTTGGCTACAACGGAAGGCGCTTTCAGGCAAACTATGGTCTACAAAAGGTGGGTACTAATTATTCAGCCGACATGGGATTTGTGGGAAGATTAAATAACTACGATCCGATTAACAACGTTGTGGTGCCCATCGGATACACCCGCTCGGCTACGAATCTCGATTACAGTTGGTATCCACAAAACAAGATTGTGATCCGTCATTGGGCAGGATTGGAGAATTACGTGCATTGGGTTCGGGATGGTATATTAAATGAATCGTATACACGGCTTCGCTACTTCTTCTTTTTCAGAAATACCAGTCAACTTCGATTTAGATTTAATCATAACTATGTCAACCTTTTGTTTCCATTTCAACTCATCAATGGTGCACCATTGCCCGTTGACTATTATAATTTTGCCGAATTCAATGTGCAATTGAATACAGATCTAAGAAAAAAATTGAACCTGGAATTGTTTGTGGTGAGCGGAACTTATTATACAGGCACTAAAACGACCGTTCGCTCTACACTTAATTATAGAGTACAGCCCTGGGGAAATTTCGCTATGGGATTTGAAATGAATGACATCAAGTTGGGCGATACCTATGGAAGCACCAGGCTTTGGTTGGTCAATCCTAAAGTTGAGATCAACTTCACCAACAACTTATTCTGGACCACCTTTTTGCAATACAATACCCAGGCTAACAATTTCAATATTAACAGTCGTTTTCAATGGCGCTACCGCCCGATGAGTGATATGTTTTTGGTATACACCGACAATTACTTGACAGAAGGAATGTTTGGTCCAAAAAACAGAGCTATCGTATTAAAGTTCAACTACTTCTTTCAATTGTAACCAACCTATCAAGTTATGCAATGATAATCTTAATCTGGACTTCAATAATCAGGGTAAGTATTATCTTTGCGCGCAGATTTTGGGATGAAGAGAAAGCAATTTTATTTTTTCACCATTCTTATTCTTGGCGGGCTGGCTACGATAAGCCCATTTTCCATTGATATGTATTTGCCTGGCTTCACGGCCATTGCCAAAGACCTGAACACCACTATCGATCAAGTACAATTATCGCTTACCAGCTATATGCTGGGTATATCTATCGGGCAAATGTTTTACGGCCCATTGTTGGACAGGTTCGGCAGGAAGAGACCCTTGTATATTGGGTTGCTCATTTACATTTTTTCCTCTATTGGTTGCGCCTTAACCTTGTCTGTTGAGTCATTGATTGTGATTCGATTTCTTCAAGCCATCGGAGGGTGTGTAGGTATGGTGGCCGCGCAGGCATTGGTCAGGGATTTGTTTCCCATTAACAAGTCAGCACAGGTATTTTCTTTGATCATATTGGTGATTGCTATTTCCCCAATGGTGGCGCCCACATTAGGAGGTTACGTAACAGCCGCTTTTGGATGGCATTGGGTATTTATCATACTGGCTATTATCGCCTTACTGGTTATGGCATCTGTTTATTTTTATCTGCCTGATGGAAAGAAGCCAGACATCAGTATTTCATTAAGACCGAAATCAGTATTGGCCAATTATTTTTTAGTTAGTAAACAACCCCAGTTTCTGCTTTATACGTTGGCCGGTGGCATTGCCATGGCAGGACCATTTGCTTACATCGTTAGTTCTTCTGATGTGTACATGAATTTATACCATCTGACGGAGCAACAGTATGGATGGGCTTTTGCATTCGTTGCCACAGGAATGATTGGCAGCACACAACTCAACCATTTGCTATTGGCTCATTTCAGAAGTCAACAGTTGGTGAAGGTGGCCCTTGTCTTACAAACGCTGGTAGGCATTGTACTTCTTGTGGGTACTTATTATCATGCTTATGGACTTTATAGCTTCACCTTGCTGGTATTTTTATTTGTAGCCACACATGGGATCATGTCTCCCAATATTACGGCCTTATCCATGGCGCCTTTTATCAAACATGCCGGAAGTGCTTCCGCTCTGCTTGGCAGTTTTCGGTTAGGCGTTGGTGCATTTGTTTCTGCTCTGGTAAGTATACTTCATGATGGTACCAGTATGCCAATGACTTTCATTATGCTATGCTGTTCGCTTATCGGATTGATATTATTGAATTCAGGATTGGCTGTAGTCAGATACCGGGCGCGCAAGACAGACGCAGAAAGAGAGGTTTCGGTGATTGTCTAATCTATTTCATTCAGGCGATTACAAATACAACCGTTTGTTAGGTTAATAAATATTTATTTGATTTCTGATCTATAATATTTTCTTTATTGATGTACTATATTTACACATCAAGATATGATAAAGTCTGTCATCATTGGAACAGGATGCTATATCCCGGAAGTTAAAGTAGCTAACGCTGTTTTTGCCAATCATTTATTTCTGGAGAAGGGTGGAGCGGTCTTGAAGCATGACAATAATTTGATCATAGAAAAGTTTAAGGAGATTACTGGCATTGCAGAAAGAAGGTATGCCCGGCCCGATCAACAAGCTTCAGACCTAGGTAAGCTGGCGGCAGAGCGGGCGATTGAAGCAGCCAACATTGACAAAGAGACATTAGACTACATCATTGTGGCCCATAATTTTGGCGATGTGGCATATGGAACCACACGATCCAACTTGCTCCCCTCAGTGGGTTCCAGAATAAAAGCAGCTTTACAAATTCATAATCCTAATTGCGTATCCTATGATATGGCTTTTGGTTGCCCGGGTTGGGTGGAAGGATTAATACAGGCGAATCTTTTTATTAAGGCAGAAGCTGCCAAACGATGCCTGGTCATTGGTACTGAGACTTTATCGCGCGTGATCGATCCTCATGATAGAGACTCAATGATCTACAGCGATGGGAGTGGAGCGGTAGTGGTGGAAGCACAAGAGACCGGTGAAGGAATAGCGGGACATAAAACCCAAACGCACGCCATCGATCATTCCATGTTGTTGTTTATGGATAAGTCCAACACATTCGAAGACAAAGATGATCTGTTTATGAAGATGAATGGAAGGAAAGTATACGAGTTTGCCTTGAGTCAGGTGCCGTTGGTAGTTAAGGAAGTTTTGGATGATGCCAAGGTAGACATAACTGAAATTAAAAAAGTTTTAATCCATCAGGCCAATGATAAAATGGATGCGGCAATTCTCGAAAGACTCTTCAAGCTTTATGGACAAGACACGGTGCCTGATGGTATTATGCCGATGACCATCAGCTGGCTGGGCAACAGCTCTGTGGCTACTATTCCAACTTTGCTGGATTTAATTCTAACTGGCCAGATGGAATGCCATAATATTGCAAAAGGTGATAAAGTAATTTTTGCGTCGGTAGGGGCAGGCATGAATATCAACGCTGTCCTTTATCAGTTTTAGGGATCATCCGTTCAAACAACTATAAATACGATAGTCAATACCTTCATAGAATGATTTTTATCATGCGATAATCATTGTGGAACAAATTATGATCCGCATCGATATCAATTGGGATGTCTTTGCTAATGCCGGATCGGTATATTTATTAATTTTTAACGTCAGCTATCAATCCATTCGTGCAGCCTTTGAAAATTCTGTCATTGGATTAAGATCGGAGTGATCATATTTGGCTAATACGAATGGTAAACGAGTAGACGATACCAATTTGAACGAATTATCTATATTGTATGGGCTGTACAATATATTTATACAATTAATCGATAAAATAATATGAAGCATCTTTACCTGGTTCTGATATTGATATCCACCGTTGTATTTGCACAAAGTAAACCTACCAAAATCTATATCTCCGTAGACATGGAGGGTATTGGCGGTATAGGCACCTCAAAAATGGTAAGTAGCTCAGGTAAGGATTATGACACCGGTCGTAAATTGATGACCAATGAAGTGAACGCAGTGGTTAAAGCCATTTACGACTTAGAGTCAGTAGAAATTGTTGTCAATGATAGCCATGGCGATATGCAAAATTTACTGCATACCGAATTAGATCCACGGGTAAGTTATATCCAAAGTAACATCAAGCCGCTGGGTATGGTACAAAACCTGGATGCCAGTTTTGATGGAGTCATCTTTATCGGCTATCATGCCATGGCTGGAACCGAAAATGGTTTCCTCGCACACACAGGCTCTGGAAATGTAAAAGGACTGTGGATAAATGGAGTTGAAGTGGGTGAGGGAGGACTGAATGCATACCTCGCTGGTTCTTTTGGCGTACCGGTAATCCTGGCCAGCGGTGATAATACATTTACAGAGGAGATCAAAAAGTTGGTTGCAACCAGAACAGTAACTACCAAAGAAGCCATCGGGGCCAGTGCAGCGAAACTGATCCATCCGGATATGGTTAAAAGAAAGTTGAGTGAACAAGTAACTGCTGCAATCAAAGACCTTAAAAACGCTAAAGCCCTTTCCGTAACATCACCTATAAAATTTGTGATGAAAGTAGAGTCCACTGCACTTGCCGATGTCGCCATGGGGATACCGGGAATCAAAAGGGTAGATGGCTACACCATTTCTTATGAGGCTAAGGATATGAAAGAGGCCTATGCATTGATCAGGATAATATATAAATACCTGAACTGGTAGGCACTCCAACACGTCACTATTACTATTATGGCGTGGATGGCAGAATAATGCTGGGTCGCATATCTGGAATTATAGCATCTCCAGAACTCGGAATTGGAGTGCGGTTTATTTCTTTTCATTAACTGGATGCCTGGTTATTCCTATCTGCAACAAAAAAATGGTGTTATGTAATCTTTATCATTATTACGAGTCAGCTAATTAACTGAGCATTTTAGGTCTTTTTACTCAAAACAGGATGTATTAATTGCATCGCAAAGCAACTGTTTTTAGTTAATGATAGTCTTTAGTTAGGTTATAACAACTCCTATATGCTGAAACACAGCCTGATTCTTATTTATCGCAATTTTCTCCGCGCACGAAGTTATTTCTTCATCAATCTTATTGGGCTGGCCACCGGTCTGGCTTGTACACTACTGATTTATTTGTGGGTCCGGGATGAAGTGAACATGAATAAATTTAACGCAACAGATGAAAGACTCTTTGAGGTGATGGAACATCAGCAGTACGCTGATAATATCATGACTACTACTTCCACTCCGGGGATTCTGGCAGAAAACCTAAAGATTGATTTCCCCGAAGTTCAGTACGCAGCAACAACTACCTGGATTGTACCTTATACTTTATCATTCAAGGACAAAAATGTAAAGGCAAAAGGTTATCATGTAGGAAAGGACTTTTTTAATATTTTTTCTTATCGGCTTATCCATGGTTCTGAAGATCAGGTGCTTCAGGATAAATTGTCTATTGTGATCTCAAAGCGTCTGGCCGAAAGCCTATTCGGATCAGTTGCCGAAGCGGTTGGCAAAACGATTGAGTTGCAACATGAAAGAAGTCTGGCCATCACTGGCGTGTTTGAAAATACGCCTACCAATTCTTCACTGCAGTTTGAGTTTGTAATAACACTGGAATTATTTTTAGATGAAAACGAATGGGCAACACAATGGGGTAACAATGGTCCGTCTACTTTTGTAGTGTTAAATGAGGGGAGTAACCCCAGCGACTTTTCCGAAAAGATTAAGGATTATATAAAAAGTAAAGTGGAAAATTCCAATACGGTCTTGTTTCTACAAAAATATAGTGACCGTTATTTACATGGACGTTTTGAGAATGGAGTGCAATCAGGTGGTCGGATAGAATATGTGCAGCTATTCTCTATCATTGCCGTATTTATCTTGGTGATAGCCTGTATCAACTTTATGAATTTATCTACCGCTCGGGCGTCACGAAAAGCCAAGGAGGTGGGAATCAAAAAATCGGTTGGCGCGGGAAAGCAATATATTGTATTTCAATACATGAGCGAGTCCTTAGTGGTTACACTATCTTCCGTGGTCCTGGCATTAACAATGGTTTGGCTTTTTCTCCCTCAATTCAATCTAATTACAGAAAAGAAAATAGCACTCTATTTGCTTGATCCTGAATTGATGATGTGGGTGATAGGAATTACCTTATTCACAGGTTTGTTGGCTGGTAGTTATCCAGCCCTATATATTTCTGGGTTTAAGCCAGTAGCAGTTTTAAAGGGAGAGATGAAAGGATCATGGGGAGAATTATGGGCCCGCAAAGGTCTTGTGGTGTTTCAGTTTTTCCTCTCAGTCCTACTTATTGTTTCTGTATTGGTTATCTACAAGCAAATTGAGTTTGTCCAAACACAAAGCCTGGGGTATAATAAAGAGCATTTAATTCAATTTCCGATAGAGGGAACGGTTGAAAAAAAGCTAGATCTATTTTTAGAGGAACTGCGAAGAATTCCTGGTGTAGTAAATACATCCAGTATTGGCCATGGTTTGATTGGCCGCAATAATAATACAGGCGATCTAAGTTGGGAGGGTAAGAACCCAGATGACCGAATTCTGTTTGAGAATGTGGGAACCAATTATGAATTATTGGAAACATTAGGAGTGGAGATGGCTGAGGGGAGAATGTTTTCTGGTGAATATGGTGCAGACAGTACTAAGATTATTTTCAACGAAGCCGCCATTCGTGTGATGAACATGGATGACCCCATAGGTAAAAAAGTTAAACTATGGTCGGAGTATGACATGGAAATCATTGGAGTGGTTAAGGATTTTCATTTCCAATCTTTTCATGATGTGGTCAATCCTTTATTTTTTAGACTCAGTCCCAGACATACATGGATCATCATGATACGACTTGAAGCAGGTAAGGAAAAAGAGACCTTAGCAGCTTTGACTAAATTTTACAGTGATTTTAATCCCGGATTTACTTTTGAATATCAATTTCAGGATCAGGAATATGCCAAACTCTATGCAGCAGAGCAGCGCGTGGCTAGCCTATCATTTTACTTTGCCAGCATGGCCATCCTGATTTCATGTCTTGGACTATTTGGCTTAGCCACATTTACGGCTGAGCGACGGACCAAAGAGATTGGCATCCGAAAAGTGATGGGATCTTCCGCGACCAATATCGTATTGTTATTGTCTGGAGACTTCACCAAAATGGTATTGCTGTCCATCGCCATAGCATTGCCCATTAGTTATTGGCTGCTGGACATGTGGTTGCAGCGTTTTGCCTTTCATATTGAATTGGGTTCCTGGTATTTTGTGCTAGCTGGATTGATAGCATTAATTACAGCCTGGCTAACAGTTGCTTCTCAGGCCATAAAGGCGGCTAATTTAAATCCGGTAAGTTGTCTTAGGGATCAGTAAGAGGTTACTTTATTCAGGAGTGCAGCAGTTTTATTGGAGTGATCATGAAGCAAACTCAAGGGCAGTACAATGATGAAACCGGTTGGAAGTTTAGACAACTGGTAGGTCAGGCTATTGATAACTGACGCAGCAGATATCTGTAGCGGGATGTATAAATACTATTTCAGATTGTTACACTTAAATCAGACAATAGCATTCATGTCAATTGGCAGTTTCCTAACCCTTTTTCCAGTCAGATCAAAAATAGCATTAGCTAAAGCTGGGGCCACAGTTGGTAATCCTGCTTCTCCTGCACCATCCGGAGCTGCATCACTTTCAAGAATGTGCGTAACGATTTCAGGACATTGACTGATTTTGAGAAGGGGATAGGTATTGAAGTTCTGCTGTACCATAGCTCCATTCTTTACTGTCAGGCCGGCATAAACCGCACCTAATCCCATCACAATTGATCCTTCAGTTTGTGCCTTTACCGTATCCGGATTTATACAGATGCCGAGATCAATTACTGTGGTAATTCTTATCGGAACGATTTGTTTCCCTTGCTGTTGCACCTCAACCACCATAGCAAAGTACGCACCTGATCTCTCAACTGCAGCAACGCCCTTGCCAATTCCCTTTTTCTTTTCGCTCCAATTTGTTTTTTCAGCAACGGTTTCCAGGACTCTTCGGTAGCGAGGATGGTCTAACATGGCCAGGCGGAAAGACAGTGGATCTTTACCAGCTTTGTACGCCAACTCATCGATAAAACATTCATGAGCGAAAGGGTTGGTGGAGTGATACACTGCACGCCAGTAAGAGATGGGTATGTGTCTCTTTTTCAGTATTCCTCTGACCGACAAATTTGGTATTAAATAATCGGTGTTAATGCCACCCATTAATTGTCTGCCGGCTTTCATGTCAGGCCCGGTCTGATTTTGTATTTCCTGAGCAACCACTTTGTGTTCCAGTGCCATTACTTTACCCTGTTCATTCAATAAGCCTTTGCACACATTAAGACTGCAGGCTCTAAATGGTCCTTGTGTTTGATCGTCTTCGCGCGTCCAAATTACTTTAACGGGTGCACCTGATTGCTTCGAGAGGTCTGCGGCTTCTTCAGCCACATCTGCCATTGATCTTCTGCCAAAGCCACCTCCCATGAAGGTGTAATTGATCGTTACATTTTCCTCTTTGATATTGTATGTTTTAGATAAAAAAGACTTCACCCCATTAGGATTTTGAGTAGATCCCCAAAATTCAGCCTCGTTATCTTTTATGCTCACTATCGCATTCATTGGCTCCATAGCTACATGGGCCTGATAGGGTGTTTCATAGCTGGCCTCTACTATATTCTTCGCTCCTTCAAATACTTTTGTCGTGTTTCCTTTTGCAAATAATTCATCACCGCCTGACTGGGCTGCCTCATAAG
>DATCZR010000177.1:0-5952 GCA_036525835.1 Cyclobacteriaceae bacterium | reverse complement strand
AAGAGGGCGTCTTTACAGGTCATTATAAACCATCAGAGCCTCAGAAGGTTAATCGAATCGGACAGCTCAGACAAGGTGTTGTGAAACTAATTGAAGACGAACGTTTTACGCCATCGCTTGCTAAAAAATATACCATAGCAGATATGTGCACCGGATATGGTGTTGCCCAGGCAGTGAAACATTATTATGATATCTGGCACAACAGTAGTTCAGGGAAAAGAGTGGTGCTTCAAGGTTGGGGAAATGTGGGAGCCGCAGCTGGGTTTTATCTTTCACAAATGGGAATGAAAGTGGTAGGGATAATAACACGTGAGGGCGGTCTCATTAACCAGGCGGGCTATACGCTGGAAGAAGTGAAGCAATTAGTTACCAATAGAAAAGGAAACAAACTAGTATCTCCCGACTTACTTCCGTTCGAAATTGCAAATCAAAAAATATGGGATCTTGAATTTGAGGTTTTTATTCCAGCGGCTGCATCCAGATTGGTGACAAATACTCAGGTTGACAGAATGATTGCCTCAAAACTGGAAGTCTTCTCATGTGGAGCTAACGTTCCTTTTGCCGATCCGGAAATATTTTTCGGGCCAACCGGATTGTACGCGGATGAGAAGTTCGCAGTATTGCCTGACTTTATAGCTAATTGTGGGATGGCACGTGTTTTTGCCTATTTCATGGAAAGTGAAGTAAGTATGGAGGATGCGGCCATTTTTAATGACATATCGGAGACAATCAAAAAAGCGCTTGTAAAAACCCATAAAATCAATCCAAAACCAACAGGCATAGCCCAATCGTCATTTGAAATTGCCATCAAGCAATTGATTTAAAAAGAGGAAGGACAGGCAAAGCAACCTCCGTTTCTTATTATATTTGATGTCATACGCTGCCAAATCTGTCAATATATGACTATGGTGTTAGTCGTTTTATTTCTTACAGTATAAATTATTCTAGGTTTTAATATGCTATTACAAATCGGACTTCTTCTGGCTGGGTTTGTAATATTGATTAAAGGTGCCGATTTCTTGGTGAAAGGTTCTTCGTCTATCGCCAAGAAATTTAATATCTCGAATTTGGCAATCGGCCTAACAGTAGTTGCTCTTGGTACGTCTATGCCGGAGTTAATTGTCAGCGTAATTTCCGCAGTCAACGGGAAAAGTGATGCTGCATTTGGTAATATTATAGGAAGCAACATTTTCAATTTACTTCTTATCCTTGGTGTTTCAGGAATGATTTACCCGCTGGTTGTTCAGAAAAAAACCATTAAAAATGAGGTGCCCATTTCTTTTTTAGCAGCGATCACTGTGTTGATACTGGTGAATGATAATTATTTCAATGAAACAAAATCACCTATCCTCTCCAGATTCGACAGTCTTATCCTTCTTGCCTTTTTCTGCTTATTCTTATTCTATATCTATCGCAGTATGACAAGAACTTCAGAGTTTATCGATGAGCCAGAGATAAAAGTATACGGCTCATGGATAGCTGCGGGTCTAGTCATAGGAGGACTGTTGATGTTAGTTGGTGGAGGGAAGTTGGTTGTAGATAACGCGATTCTCATCGCCCATCAATTTGGTCTTAGTGAAAGGCTAATTGGTTTAACTGTTTTGGCAGCGGGCACTTCTCTTCCTGAGTTGGCGACTTCGGCAGTTGCCGCTTATCGCAAAAATGCAGATATCGCAATTGGCAATGTAGTAGGTTCAAACATTTTTAATTTACTATTCATTCTTGGTACGACAGGAATGATCAATCCAATTCCGTATAACGTACAGTTAAATTTTGATGTGTCAGTGATGTTAGTAGCAACTATCGCCTTGATGATATTCATGTTTACCTTAAATAGGCGTAAACTTGATCGACTGGAGGCATTTATGCTTCTATCAGGACATGTAGCCTATACCATATTCCTGATTGGAAATAAATAGGTACTGATTAGTTTTTGTTATAACTCTCGCTAATGATGTACAGCGAAGTAAGGATATAAAACCAAATAAGCAGCTGCGCCTGCAAAATAACCAAGCAAAGCAAGCACGGAAATCTTTTTCAGGTACCAGATAAAATCTATTTTTTCCATGCCCATTACCGCCACACCTGCAGCTGAACCTATGATCAATATACTTCCTCCAGTTCCGGCACAATAGGCCAGGTATTCCCAAATCATATTGTCCATTGGGTAAATATCCATGCTGTACATGCCCATACTAGCAGCTACCAGAGGTACGTTGTCAACAATAGAAGATAGTATACCTATTAGTGTAATGATAATTCTGTTGTCACCCAAGGATCTATCCAGATACGCAGCAAATTCTGCCAGGGTTCCCATGGATTGAAGTGAGCTAACAGCTAACAGTATGCCTAGGAAAAAAAGTACGCTGGGGACATCAATTCTGGTAAGAGCTCCGGCAGCGGTATAAGGTCGCTTATCGACTTCATCCATATCTGGATTAATCAACTCTGACACCACCCAAAGCACACCCAAAGCAAACAACATTCCTAAGTAAGGGGGTAGATGTGTTAGAGTTTTAAAAATCGGAACTGAAATTAATCCTCCCACTCCGACAAAAAGCATGGTCTTTGATCCGCGAATAGGCTCTCCTGAACCATGATGTCCGTGTGTTGGGCTACCTGAAGTATGAAGGTCTGATTTGCTTTCTCCCAATTCTCCTTTAAGCGTAAATTGCAAATAGACAAGCGGAATGATCATACAGATAAGACTTGGAATTAGTAGTGTGGCTACAATATTCGCAGCAGTTATTCGCCCACCAATCCACAGCATCGTAGTAGTTACATCCCCAATGGGAGAAAAGGCACCGCCTGCATTGGCAGCCACCACTATCATTCCGGCAAAGAATAATCTCATTTGCTTGTTAGGCACGAGTTTTCTAATGAGCGACACCATTACTATGGAAGTGGTGAGGTTGTCAAGTATAGCGGATAACAGGAAGGTGACACTGCAAATTACCCAAAGCAGTTTTTTTGGATTCTTGGTTTTGATTCGATCCGTGACAACGCGAAATCCCTGAAAAGCGTCAACTAGTTCCACGATGGTCATCGCACCCATTAAAAAGAATAAGATGGCAGAAATTTCACTTAGGTGCTCCCCTAATTGCTCACCGATATGATGAATTTCATCAGGCGCCGAGACAGCATATAGCGTCCAGCAGATAACTCCTGTGAGAAGGGCGGAGGCAGTTTTGTTAATTTTAATTGGGTGTTCGAGGGCGATAGCAATATACCCAACGACAAAAATGAAAATGATAGCAATTTCCACAAACCGGAATTTGATCTAATGTAAATATATAATTAATTCATTTTCGCCTAACTTAAAAAATTATTACCTGATAAGCTTTGTCTGGTGCTACCGATTAAAAAAATATATTGAAAGTTGCTATATAAAGTGCATGCCAATATGTTTTGGGTAGCATTAGACTAACAAATTAGTTAACTAGTATAAAGAATTAACTAAGGTTATTATTCATATGGATATCCAAATAATCATTGTGATCCTGTTTATTGGCGGTTATCTGGCCATAACACTTGAGCACACACTTAAGATCGACAAACTGATACCAGCACTTGGTATGATGGCGGTGCTTTGGTCCATTATTTCATTGGGACATTTAGATGTATTTAATGTCAATTCGGATTTAAAACAACTGGAACCGACTCACTTAGCGGAGATCTTGTTGCACCACCTGGGCAAGACAGCTGAAATTCTTGTTTTCTTGATCGGGGCCATGACCATTGTCGAAATCATCGATTATTTTGACGGATTCGCTACCATCAAAGGATTTATTCGAACAAAAAGCAAAGTGAGTCTGCTGTGGATTTTTAGCGTACTGGGTTTTATACTTTCTGCTATCATTGATAACCTGACTGCGACCATTGTATTAATAACCATTTTGCAGAAAGTAATTAACGATCGAAACACCCGTTTGTGGTTTGTGGGTCTCATCATTATTTCTGCCAATGCAGGTGGAGCCTGGTCACCAATTGGTGACGTTACTACTACCATGCTTTGGATAGCCAATAAAGTTACTACTACACAACTAATATTACACACGTTCCTCCCATCCGTTCTTTGCATGGTTATTCCGGTTTTGATTGCTTCACGATATAAAGTTTTCTCTGGAGAAATTGACACAGAACTTAAATCAGAAGAAGCTGCTTCCAAATATGGAGCCACGATGTTATACCTGGGATTGGGCATGATTGTGTTTGTGCCCCTTTTTAAGACGGTTACTCATCTTCCCCCTTACATAGGCATGATGCTATCTTTGGCAGTTGTTGCTACGATGGCTGAAATTTATAGTAATAGAATGTTTGACTTAACGAGCGTGGGAGAGGATCATGACGCCAGCGAAGCAGCGGCTCATCACAGTCCGGTGCACAAATCGTTAGGCAGGGTTGAAATGCCCAGCATCTTGTTTTTCCTGGGAATTCTAATGGCGGTTGCAGCGCTTGAATCTTTAGGTATGCTATTCAATTTTGCTACTGCGCTCGATCATGTGGTGCCCAATAGGGATATTGTAGTTGGAATTTTGGGATTGGGCTCTGCGGTAATTGACAATGTCCCTTTGGTAGCAGCTAGTATTGGTATGTTTTCAGAGCCATTAGATAGTCCATTGTGGCATTTTATAGCCTATTCTGCAGGTACCGGAGGCAGTATACTGATCATTGGATCGGCAGCAGGTGTAGTTGCTATGGGTATGGAAAAAATTAACTTTTTCTGGTATCTTAAGAAGATAGGCATTCTTGCACTTTTGGGATTTGTTGCTGGTGGACTTGCCTTTATTTTGTTGCGAGACTTTGTGTTGGTATAAATGAAAAAAGCTGGGTTACGGGAACAGGCCTTCGTTTAAACTGTTTAAGGCTTTTTCCTTGTAGGAAGTATCAACAAGCAAGGAAATATTATTTCTACTACCGCCAAAGGAAACCATCCTGATAGGGATAGCGTCCAAAGAATTGAAAATTAATTTGAGCACGTCTTCTTTGTTGGCCAGTTTATTGCCCACAATACAAATGATGGTTTGACTCTTATCAATTTCAATGGTCCCAAACTTGCTAAGCTCTTCGCTAATTTCATTAATAGCACTATTGTCATCTATGGTCACGGAGACAGCCACCTCAGAAGTTGATATCATATCTATGGGTGTTTGATTTTTTTCAAAGACTTCGAAGACTCGTCTTAGAAAACCATAGGCAAGTAACATCCTTGATGATTTTATTTTAATTGCGGTAATACCATCTTTCGCGGCAATGGCCTTAACTGTTCCTTCTTCGCCATTGTCACTGCTGATAAGAGTGCCAGCTGCTTTCTCATCCATAGTATTCTTTAAACGCACCGGAACATTATACTTCTGCGCAGGTACAATGGTGGAGGGGTGCAGAATCTTTGCGCCAAAGTAGGCAAGCTCCGAAGCCTCATCAAATGTGAGTGAGGCTATGGGGAAGGTCTTCTTAACTACTCGTGGGTCATTGTTGTGCATGCCATCAATGTCGGTCCAAATCTGAATTTCATTTGCTCGCACAGCAGCCCCAATCAAAGAGGCTGTATAATCACTACCGCCTCTTTTCAGATTATCAATTTCATTTTTGTGATTGCGGCATATATACCCCTGAGTAATTATTATTTCATATTTCTCCAGGGAGTCTGTTAAAGGCATTAGACGCTCGCTTATTTTTTCTAGTTCAGGTTCATTGTCCTGATCAATCGTCATGAAATGCAGAGCTGGAAGCATTCTGGATTTTACTTCACGCTCATTGAGGTGAGCATGGAAAAACTCAGTGGCGAGCAATTCGCCTTGCGCCAACAATTCTCGTTTGCTGCGATCATTAAATATTCCCGCTGACAGCAATCTGATCAGGCTAAAATGACGACTGATTATTTCATCGCCTAGCGTTTGATAAGATGGTGTTTTAAAAAGATTTTTGGAAAACTGATGGTAATGCGATTCA
>DATCZR010000176.1:0-2593 GCA_036525835.1 Cyclobacteriaceae bacterium | reverse complement strand
CCTACTTAAATAAAGTAATTGAAGCTGAGGCACTTGGATATAATGACCTGTGGAGAAAGAACATACTTCATCTCAGCGGGGGTATTCAACCTATTGAGTTATTTAGCTTTAAGCTTTACCTGGATGGGTTCGGTGATATTGCCAAAGGCCCCTACTATGGTGGGAGTATTAAGACTATTGGAAAGCAAGAAGCCAATCCTGTTGAACTAATCAATATTTCAGAGGAGGTAAACAACGGAGTTAACTTTATTACTTTTTTTGGTCACTCATCTCCTAATACAATTGATATTGATATAGGGTTTGCCACAGATCCAGTACTGGGCTATAATAATCCTGGAAAATATCCAGCCTTCCTCATCAATGGATGTAATACGGGTGTAGCTTTTTCCAATGGAACTGTGTTTGGTGAAGACTGGGTAATGGCAGTCAATAAAGGGGCACGAAGTTTTATCGCCCACAGTTCATTTGGATCTGTGAATACCCTTAGGGCCTATACACAACTATTTTATGAAGTTGGATTTGGGGATTCAACGTATATCCAATCCGGTATTGGGGATATTCAAAAAGAAGTGGCGCGAAGATATCTTCAAGTTAATGCTACCTCAATCTCATCAGTCACCCAGGTACAACAAATGCTGATGTTGGGTGATCCAGCCGTTAAATTATTTGGAGCAACAAAACCAGACTACGAGACGGCTAATAGTCAATTATTCCTTGAATCTTTTGATGGTAGTCCAGTAACGGCCTTAACCGATTCTTTTGCCTTAAAAATTATTACCAAGAATTACGGATTCGTCAGTAAGCAGCCGCTAAAAGTGAGGGTGATCAGAACGTACAATGATCAATCTGTTTTTAGTTACGACACTTCATTTAATTCCATTAGTTCGATAGATACATTGGCTGTCCTCATTAAGAAGGAGGAAGGCTTAACCGGGTTTGGAAGCAACCAGTTTCTCGTAGAGCTGGATTATGAAAATGAAATTGACGAGCTTAATGAAGATAATAACACGGGTTTGCTAAGTCTATTCATTCCACTGAGTGGAACAAAGAACTTGCTGCCTCGTCCCTATGAAGTAGTAAGCTCGACTGTAGCCACCCTAAAATGGCAAAATACCAACTTGCTTTCCCTCTCAAGAGTATATGATGTTGAATTGGATACGGTGGACACCTTTGCCAGTCCTTTTCTTCAATCGTTTACAATAACAGGTAAAGCTTTGTTATCCCATCAAGTGACTTTGCTTGATCAGGATTCACTAGCCTACTACTGGCGAACTCGTCTATCTGCTGATGAAAATGCAGAATGGGCAACCAGTTCTTTCAATTATATAGCCAATGGAAACGAAGGATGGGCGCAAATTCACTTTCCTCAATTCAAAGGAAATGTCATCTCAGGAATAGTTAAAGATAATGAGCAACGTCAGTTTGATTTTTCGAAAACATCAATTGCATTATTTGTAAATAATTTTGGTTCCAGTCATCCTTCTCCGCTAACTACTTCATTTAAAATAAATGGTGCAGAGTACAACCTGGCTACACAGGGTCAACCTTGTAGAACGAACACGATAAATTTTGTGGCATTCGATAAAACCACTTTGGTGCCTTATGCGGGTATTCCATTCATTTTTCAGGATCCGCGGACGTGCGGGCGGGAACCTCAGGTAATCAATAGTTTTACCTTATCTGAATTGGAGACCGGGAATAATGATGATTTGCTTCAATACATTGATAATATAGATGTAAGTGATTCTGTTGTCATTTTTTCGATTGCAGATGCAGGGTATCCATCATGGCCATCGGGTGCAATCGCCAAGATGGGCGAACTGGGAATAAGTAATTTACAAATTGCTTCCCTTGAGGCTGGAGAACCTATTGTAATATTTGGAAAGAAAGGAAGCGCTGCCGGGACCGCTGTTGTCATAAAAGCAACAGGATCACCCATTAATGAACAAGAACTACAGGTTAGTAGATCTTTAACTGGAAAATTCACAAGTGGGACAATGTCATCAAGCCTGATAGGACCTGCTGCGGATTGGCAAAGTTTTACTTCGTTTATTCGTAACAATTCAGCTAATGACAGCTATTATTTTGATCTTTTTGGTGTAAGCCTATCAGGTGAGGAGGCGTTGCTACTTGGTGGTGTAACCGGAACCTCAGATCTCTCCTCCATTGCTGCCAGTGAGTTTCCGTACCTCAAAATGGTATTACACACAACGGACGATGTTGATCAGACGCCCATTCAGCTACATCAGTGGATTGTGTCATATACACCTGTGGCGGAAGGCTTTCTATTATATAATGGGACAACTCAATCGGTTAGTAAACAGGAGAGGGAGACATGGTCTGCTTCATATTCATTTCTAAATATCTCAAATAAATTATTTTCAGATTCACTTCTCGTTAATTTTAACACTTTGAATAAATCCTTAAGAGTAAGTGATTCAAAAATATTTAATATCAAACAACCTACGCCCGGTGACACCACTCATTTTTCGGTAGTCGTTGACACGAGACACAAAACTGGGCTCAATGATGTCAATATTTTTGTCAATAATCGTGTGCTGCCTGAGCAATACTATGAAAATAATATCTTGGA
>DATCZR010000175.1:0-17922 GCA_036525835.1 Cyclobacteriaceae bacterium | reverse complement strand
TGGTGAAGCAAGAGTCTTGGGCAACGATTCCATCCACTTTGCGCTACCAACAGACCTAGTTAGTGCACCAGATGGTTCGTTTTATGTAAGTGATGGCTATGGAAATAGTAGGGTTGTTAAATATTCCAAGGATAACTCATTTTTATTTGATTGGGGTAAAAATGGCCCTGACCGTATATTAAACAAAGGGACTAATGCAGGTGAGTTCAATACCCCTCATGGTATAGACTTAGACGAAAATATGAATGTATATGTTGCTGATCGTGAAAATAACAGGATTCAAAAATTTAATTCAAAAGGCAATTTTTTAGCCCACTGGCAAAATAAATCAGCACACCAATTGTACTCAGTTGCTGTTGGCCACAAAAACAACTATTTCTTGGCAATTGATTACGACTCCATTGCAAAGGCCTCTAACATTTTGCGTTTTGATTTTGATTTGAATCTCGGCATGCAATTCAGTAACCCGAATACACGATATCACGACATTGCGATTGATACTGAAGGAGCAATCTATGTTGGAGATATTCTAAACAAGAAAATACAGAAGTTTCAATTAGTTAAAAGTGAATAAAGTAAAGCGAAGGCACAACAATGTGCATATTCAATTTGGCGTGTTCGGTGTAGTATAAAGTTTTAGTTTCATTATTACCTTTAGTCACATGGGACAGATTTCAACTTGGGCGCCTTGTCTGCCTCACGGCCTTTATAAGGCTCCTAATCCACCAAACGGAAATACGCACCAACGTTAGCAGCAATTATGCTAGACAGTCAACAAAATGACTCCTTAAGCCAAAAGAAAAAATCATTCATGATCGTGAACCTAAAAGTATAAAACCGACTTACAAGACAATACGTACAGGGAAATCGCAAGAGTTTTGCACTCAACCGAAATGTAGCTGGTAGCAGAATGGATGATGAATAAAATAATCACTGGCTTACTAAAATGAAAGTTTAAAATGGAATTGAATATAATTTTAAAGACATATAACAGCTGCTTATAGCACCTACAAGAAATTGGCGGTTCAATGGTTAAATGAAGCTTTGTGCTTCGTATCAAGTTCAGTGGTAGCAGATAGTTTTGAGCTTTGGCATCAAACTGCGTGATGAAAAATGGAGTGACTTCGGATTGGCCATGAAGACCCTTTTCATACAGGGACGGAGTAGAAATTGGTGTTTAGCTTAAATACTAAAATCATTTTCCTAATTGGGACAGTAACGTAGACTGCTTCTAGCATCCTTTGTTTGATTAGATTATTTTTGCTACATCAATATGAGCTATCTATTATATTAATGAAAAAACTAAGTAGAATTAGAGTAAAGTCCTTCGCATTTTTTCAAGCAATTCTATTTGCACTTTTAGGTGTACTTGCTGGTATATTGTATTCTTTTGGTGGACTAATTATTGATTTGCTTGTTAGTCTGAAATTAGTGACTGTTGAGGATACACCCGGATTCGGCTCTGGAACAATTCTCGCATTTGGAGCACTAATTGGAATGCCTGTCGTATTTGCGGTCTCAGGATTTTTAGCAGGGCTCATTGAAGCTATGTTATATAATTTATTTGCCAAGTGGTTCGGAGGACTTAATATTGATTTTGAATATAAGGATTAATGCTCCAAATACTACATATTTAAAATTCAAATAGACCATAAGAAGAAAACTACCGCTAACAAACCATTGTAAAGTAGCCTTTGCCTTTGTGAAATTGAGAGTTTAGCTTCCACACTAGCAATAGTAAAATCATGAAAGCGAATATGCCACACGCAACTCGGTTCAAGTCGATCTGTTATCGCCGATGCTTCACAAGAAAAAGTAAAAGGCTTTAACGAATAACCCTTTAATAACTAAAACTCCCCAAGGGGGATGTGTGTTTTCAAAATTAAAAAAGGTTTAAACCAAATAGATTGGTGACATCGACCTAAATACCTGAGAGGTAGATGACAAAGAGATCAATTTCGAAAATCTCCTCGCTTGTATATTGGTGAAATGGTCAACCACGTAAATTTTTGTTATATGCCATAACTGTGTAAATCCACAGCAACAAGAGAGCTTCGGTAAGAGCTAAATCCCCAAAGTGGAACTATGTCCGCTATCGAACTTATTCGTTCACTAATGGACGAGTTTTTATACTTAAATCGCGCAAGACGTCATTTATTCATTGGCACACGCTTTGCGACTGGAGTAAAAAAATTAGCCATGTTCAAAAACCATCTAATCTCTTCACTCCGCAGTTTGATGGGAGATAGGTTATATGCATCCATCAATACTTTTGGTCTGGCCATTGGCCTTGCTACAGGTTTTTTAATTTTTTCTTGGGTAAAACAAGAGTTGAGTTATGATCGTCAGTATGACGGACATGATAGAATATACCGAGTAACTTCCGGATTGGACTCCAACCCTGAAGATGGCATAGCCTCCACGTATCCAATGATGAAAGAAAAAGTGCTTGCCCAGTTTCCGGAAATAGAAGAATGTGTACGACTTTTTAACCCTGGTTTTTTGGGCAGTAAAACCAAGATTGCCATTGGGGATAAAATATTTACAAACATTAAAGTGTACTATGGCGACACTTCTTTTTTTCAGGTATTTCCTTTTCCTTTGATCAAAGGAAGTTTGATTCACTTATTTGATCCACCCAATGCCGTAATTCTTACTGAGCGCACTGCAAAAACGTATTTTGGCGATAGCGACCCCTTAGGCAAAACCTTATTGATTGACAATTCGAAAGAATTGGTTGTGACTGGTGTGATGGAAAACGTTCCATCCACAACCCACTTTAATTTTGATATGCTGGTGTCTATGGAAAGCCACCCCTGGATAAAAGGGGCTGAAGAAAGTCTTTGGAGTGGAATTGTGTTTCATACCTATATAAAAGTAAAACATGACATTAGCGCCAAACAACTCACAGCTAAAATCAATGACTATTTAGATAACTTCCCTGATGACCCCAAAGGATACGGAAAGGAGATGAAAATGACATTACAACCTGTTATGGATATTCACCTGAAGTCTCATTTGAAATGGGAGTTACAACCAAATGGCAACATTATCTACATCTACCTTTTTATCACTATCGCTATGTTGGTTATCGTGGTCGCCTGTATCAATTACATTAATTTGGCCACGGCCAGATACACACAACGGATCAAAGAAGTAGGTATTCGCAAAGTATTGGGTGCCATGCGAAAGCAGTTGATTTTTCAATTCATGTCAGAGTCGGTGATCGTTGCTTTATGCGCTTTGTTAATTTCTGTCATCCTAGTTGAGTTAGGTCGACCCTGGTTAGAACAAATTGCTGGGCAACCATTACCAGTTACAGATTTATATTCTTGGTATGCTATACTCCTGTTTTTGGGAACAACTTTACTGGTGGGTTTAGGATCAGGTTTTTTGCCAGCTTTTGTCCTTTCAGGGTTTAAACCGGTGCATTTATTTAAGTCACAGATGAACTTTTCTCCTGGAGGAAGTTTGTTGAGAAAGGGACTGGTTGTTTTTCAATTCACGGTTTCCATTATTCTCACAGTCTGCACAGTTGTCACCTATCGGCAGTTGCAGTTTGTTCAGGAGGCCAATCTCGGATTTAGTAAAGATCAGGTGATGATTTTGCCAATACAACATGCTGAACTATTGCCCCGATACAAGGAATTCAAATCTGCACTGCTGGGAAATAGCCACATCCTAAGTGCCTCGGCAACCTCGCAACTTCCCACCAATATCACCGAGGGGGAAAATATTGACATCTCTCCGTCTGAGTCACGAAGTGTGTATTATGTTTCAATAGACGAGGATTTTTTTAAAGCACTTAACATTGCAGTTCAGGAGGGTGAGGACAGAATGAAAAATATTCAGCCTGTGAGGGATATTAATCAGTTTGTACTTAATGAAAGCGCATTAAAAGAAATTGGGTGGAGCAGGGAAAGCGCTATTGGGAAAATGATGAGTATCCGACATGGCAATATGCAACCAGGCCAGGTTGTGGGAGTTGTGTCTGATTTTCATTTCCAGTCTTTGCATGAAACAATTGGCCCATTGGTCATGGAATTTGATCCAAATCAGTATCAATATTTATTAGTTAAGATTGTACCCAGCAAAGTGACTGAGGCGCTTGATTTTATTCATGGGCAATGGAAAGCCTTTGCCGGAAACAGCCCCTTTGAGTATAGTTTTCTTGATCAGCAATATGATCAACTTTATAAAAGTGAAAAAAAGATTGGCGCTTTGTTTCTGGTATTTGCATCGCTTGCGTCTTTAATAGCTTTATTAGGATTGTTTGGGCTGGCCTCGTTTGCTGTTGAAAAGCGGACAAAAGAAATTGGTATCCGAAAAATTTTGGGAGCTAGTGTTCCTAATATCATTGGACTTCTAACGAAAGACTTTTCCTGGTTGTTAGTGATTGCCTTGGCCATTGCATTACCGGTCTCTTATTATTATACAAAGGAATGGCTTCAGACTTTCGCCTACCGGATAACGCTGACATCTTTTGTTTTTATTATTGCCGGATTGACCAACGTCACCCTAGCTGCGATTACTCTTCTTTATCATGGACTGAGGGCTTCAAGCAATAATCCAGTAGAATCTTTGAAGAGTGAATAACGTATTATTTTTGACAATTAGTCAGGTGTTCTTATGCGGAAAAAATATGTATGGTAGAATCACATGAACTAAAGTCGACAGAATCATACACATTGTCTGGCTCACTTTCAGCCCTCATCCAAAGCCGGCCAATTAGTGTGCTCGGCGTAGTGTGAGTGGACAAAGAAGTGAAATGAAAAATGCCCCACCTCATGACCGATCTATAAAGAGAGGTGTAATATTAATGGGGGGCGAAAGCCTGCCAGGCGTGGGCGATGGCTCGCATGGCGCGTAACAAAGTGCTGTATACCGCACAGGTAGCGGTTCATGACACAGCCAAAGCGGCAAAGGATTATGTGGCTGCCGTCTTTGGTACGCAAAGTGAGGAGTATAAGCAAATGACACGTATTCGTTTCACCAAATATGTAAGCTGATGAACCCGAATCCAAAATGAAACCCCGGTAAGACGTCTATCGGGGTTTTTTGTTTTTAGCGATATCCGGGATTATCAGACAACTCTCACTTTTTCCTTATTTTTCTCTATTGACCCCGATCATAAAAAAAGCTAGCTTGGTAGTTAAACAAAAGTCCCGGCTTCCAGAGCATGTACTTAAGTTGGGCGTAATATTGTGTCATGAGAAAAATCTATACTTACCTGGTAATTGCATTCTTCTTCAGTGGGTGGATGCCTTTTGAACACAATGCAAACAAACCTGCGATGGAGTTTTTGAATTCCTTGACTCTGGAGCAGAAAGAGAAATGTATATTTCCATTTACAGATAACATAAGGGATGTTTGGAGTTTTCTCCCTGGTTCGTTGATTCTTCGTCCAGGTCTCAAATTGGCTGATTTGACCGGGGATCAGAAAGAATTACTTTTCAGTCTTCTTCAAACCAGTTTAAGTGAATCAGGATATCGAAAGGTACAAAGAATTATAGACCTCGAAAATGTATTGGCTGAATTAGAAGGTAATAAGGAATTCAGAAACCCAGAAAACTATTTTGTTTCCTTCTATGGCTTTCCGGCTAAGGATAGTCTTTGGGGATGGTCTTTTGAGGGGCATCACCTATCCTTGAAGTTCACCATAACTCCCCATGGAACTGCTTTCGTTCCCAGATTTATGGGAGCCAATCCCGCAAAGATCCTAAGCGGCCCAAGACAGGGAGAACGAACACTAGACAAAGAAGAGGATTATGGAATCCAGCTGATTCAGTCCATGACGCCAAAACAACAAGAAAAAGCAATTTTTAGAAAGGAACCCTACTTTGATATTGTTACACAAAATGCCATAGAGGTAAGACCGCTTGCTCCCGTTGGTATTTCCATGAAAGAGTTGAATCAGCAACAGAGGGCAATTCTTGAAATGTTGATTTTTGAATACATATCTACATTACCAAAAACACTGGCAAGTGAACGACTGGATAAAATTAAGAAAGAGGACTATGAGTTTATCCGATTTGGCTGGGCAGGATCAACCCGTGCCAACGAAGGGCATTATTATAGAATTCAAGGAGAAAGTTTTTTGGTAGAGTTCGATAACTTCTTGAATAACGCCAATCATATCCATACGGTTTGGAGGGAGTTTGAAGGAGATTTTGGTCGTGACCTGATTTTGGAGCATTACAAAAATTCAGATCATCATAATTAACCTAGCTGTCCAGAGTTTTCTAACCCCCTTAGCTGTCCTGAGTTTCCGCCAGTAAGCGGACATGTCTAACGTAAGCCTACAAATCGTAAGTAGTTTGAAACTACCTAGGTAAACTATACCAAGTTATAAACTTGCAATCATTCCATGCTAAAGTTACGCGCTTGAAAACGCGCGCCAGCAAGAAGTAGTGATTTCAAAAATAATCCTGGCTGTCCTGAGTCTTATCTCACAACGCAATATGTATTCAATCCATTCAATTGAGGTCTTTATCTCTTGGTTCTTCAAAAAATAAATTCGATCTTGAAAAGATTTAGATGTCACTTCTTTGTCAATTTTTCGATAAAGAGGTGCTTAACTCCCAAGTACATGGGATTAATGGAATTTATAAACCTGTATTAAGTTATGATTATGAAAAAGATTGGCAAAGCGTGGAGTTATTCTCTCTTACTAATTGGAATATTGCTACTTGGCTGCAAGGATGACGAGCCTGAACCTGTAATTTGAAAATGGAAGTGAAGTCAATGAATGATTTAGGATGCAAGTGAAAAAGAGACTACTCAAGTTGCTGAGATTATCAATTTTATTGATAAGTCTATGTGGTAACATCATCGCACAAGGTCAAAATAAAGTGAATGCTGTTGATGGAGGCAGTGTTTCATCTGCTCACCCCATCGCCACACAAGCCGGACTTGAAATATTAGAGAAAGGAGGTACTGCCTTTGATGCTGCCATTGCCGTAGCGGCCGCACTAAACGTAGTCGAGCCGATGATGTCGGGAATTGGAGGATATGGCACGATCCTGATCTATGATTCAAAAGCAAAGCAAGTCAGGTTTCTTAATTGTAGCGGTAGGTTTCCGGAGAAAACAAACACCGACCTGATGAGGGAACCAACGCCTGATTTTATGAAAAACAGGTTCGGTCCAAAGTCAATTTCTACGCCAGGTAATCTAAATGCATGGGCTGCCATGCATGAGCAATATGGCACGTTGCCTTGGTCGGATTTATTTCAACCTGCGATTCATGCTGCTGAAGACGGATTTATTCTATCCAACCTGGCAGCTGGGTTTATAAGTACTTCCTTCCCCGATTTTTCTCCATACGCAAGGTCCATATTCGGCAAAAAGAAAACTCCGCTGAAAGGTGGTGAAAAATTAGTGCAGATAGATTTGGCCAACACATTCCGAAAAATTGCCACAGAAGGAGTTGATGTGTTTTATTCCGGAGAAATTGCCAGGCTTATCGATAAGAAAATGAAAGAAACGGGAAGTTTTCTTTCAATAGCAGATCTGAAAAACAATAAAGCAGAGTGGTATGACCCGATAAAAATGAATTACAAGGGATATGAAGTGTTTACAGCTTCGCTGCCTGCTAATTCCTTTCCGGCATTTGTGAATCTGGGGTTAATGAACCAGGTGGCAACCGAAAAACTGAAACACAATTCACCCGAGTACCTCCATCTTTTTGCTGAGATGACCAAACAATCATATAAAGCAAGACTGGCTTATTCGTTTGACCCTGAAATCAGGAAAGCCCCAATAGATAGTATTTTGTCCGAGTCGGTACTCAAGGCTATGGTTCAATCATTCGATCGTAACAAAGCCTCTGTTTTTGTGCCTCCTTTTGATGTGGAGAGCAAAAACACAACTCATTTTGTGGTGATTGACGGCTGGGGAAATATTGTCAGTGCCACACAGACGCTGGGTAATCAATTTGGGAGTCGCATACTGGTTGACGGAACCGGTATTTGTTTAAACAACTCGATGGCCTATTCTACTTTTGAGCCTAAGGGTAATCCTATGGATGCTTTTGCGGGAAGACATAAGCTTTCTGGAGATTGCCCTGTAATTATTTTACAACATGGATTACCCTGGGCAGCATTGGGTTCCCCTGGCGGACACACGATTACCCAAAACATACCTCAGATTATTTTTAACCTCATTGATTTTGATATGACCATGCAGGAGGCGATAGATGCGCCCAAAATTACCTTTGTGGAACCGAATAGGATAAGGGTGGATAATGACCTGCCTGAGGCTGTGGTTCAATCACTTAGAGGAAAAGGTCATGAAGTTGTTCGTGGCAGCATTGGCAATGCCCATGGCATAAGAATTCTCCGCGATGGCACCGGAAAAATTACCGGTTTTGATGTGGGTACAGACAAGCGGGTATCCTATTTAATAGACAGATAAAATCTACCTATCGTCAAATCTTCTGAGTAGCCGCCAGTAGGCGGACCTGCCTGCCGGCAGGCAAGTCCTACTCAGGACAAATAGCTCTCGCTTTTTCCTTATTTATTGAACCCGATTGCAAAAAGCGTTAGCTTGGTGTCGTTAAACAAAGTGGGTACCTCCCTGCCACATTCACGACCATGAAGGACGAAAAGAGAAAAGAACATTGGGAAAAAATCTATTCCACCAAACAGCCTAACGAGGTTAGCTGGACGCAGGAGAACCCCAAGACCTCGTTGGACTTTATTCATAGTTTTAATTTGCCCAGACACGCAAGTATTATTGATATTGGGGGTGGTGACAGCAAACTCGTTGACAAATTAATTGACGAAGGCTATGAGGACATTACCGTATTGGACATCTCCGAACAGGCGCTAAAAAGGGCTAAAGAAAGACTCGGGGAAAAAGCGAAGAAAGTCAATTGGGTGGTTGCTGACATAACCAAATTTAATACAGAAAAGACGTTTGACCTTTGGCATGATCGGGCCACATTTCATTTCATGACAAACGTTGAGCAAATCAATGACTACCTGGCGAGGGCAAAGAAAAATCTAAAGGCCAATGGTTTTATGACCATCGGGACTTTTTCTGAGAGCGGGCCAAAGAAATGCAGCGGATTGGACATTAAACAATATTCAGAGGAAACACTTCAGGATCAATTGAGGAAAGGATTTAAGAAACTTAAGTGCATCATTGAAGATCACAGGACGCCCTTTGATACGTTACAGAATTTTCTCTTCTGTAGTTTTCGCAGACAAACAAGTTTGGATTAAGCGGTATAGTACTTTCACAACGAATGTAATGCTCAATTGACTGCCATAAATTTTTTCTAAATTGTTACCATGTATTATTTCCGGCTAATATTTCTTGGATCACTTTTCTTCTTTTCGGGTTGCGCATCCCAAAATAAGTCTGCAGCCAAATGGTACAAAGGAAACTTGCATACCCATTCTTACTGGAGCGATGGAGATGAATTTCCCGAAGTGGTCATGGACTGGTACAAATCCAATGGATATGACTTTGTAGCGCTGTCGGATCATAATATTCTGGCAGAAGGAGATAAGTGGATTACCATTGGCGACAATGAAATCTACCAAAGTGCTTTCACTAACTATCTCAGCAACTATGGTAGAAAGTGGGTGAACTACAAAGAAGATTCGGGGCGTATTTCCGTAAAGTTGAAAACGTTGGAAGTATATCGGAATCGGTATGAACAGCCCGGCAAATTTTTGATTATAAAATCCGAGGAAATTACAGACCAATATGATCGTAAGCCGATTCACCTCAATGCGAGCAATATTCAGGAATTGATAAAGCCACAACGAGGCAACAGTGTGGCAGAAGTGCTCCAAAACAATATTGATGCTGTACTCAAACAGCGGGAAGCCACAGGCGTTCCCATGATCCCGCATATCAATCATCCCAATTATTATTACGCGATCACTGTGGCAGATATGATATCGCTGCGCGGCGAGCGTTTCTTTGAGGTATTCAATGGTCACCCTACGGTACACGTCATGGGAGATGCTGATCATGTGTCCACAGAAGAAATGTGGGACATGATCAATGTAGCCTATCTCTCTGGTGGCAAACCGATGATGTATGGGTTGGCTACAGATGACTCACATCACTATCACATTCAGGGTCGCACGTGGAGCAATGCAGGTCGAGGCTGGATCGTGGTGAGGAGCGATACACTCAGTGCAGCTTCGTTAATTTCAGCTATGGAGGCAGGTGAATTTTATGCCAGTACAGGTGTTGAACTGAAAGATTACAATGTAATTAATAATGAGCTTTCAATAGAAGTTAAGAAGAAGCCAGGTGTGTCGTATAAGATAACTTTTATAGGTTGCAAGAAAGGGGAAGTCGCAGCTCAAGAGCTGAACGTGGTGGAGGGTAATAAAGCCAGTTTTAAAATAACGGATGATTTACTTTTTGTGAGGAGTAAAGTCACTTCATCAAAGTTGCCGGACCATCCTTCAGAATATGAATTGTATGAAACCGCCTGGACGCAGCCAGTGATAAAAAAGTAAAGATTATAAAACTATAAATTTATGTACAAGGATATTATCAGCTATGAATTGGCAGAAGGTGTTCCAGAAGCACAATTAATCAAAGTGGCTCAACGCATTGTTAATGAGTGGATGAAAAACCTTCCTGGATTTGTCAGGTGGGAGATTCATACCAACAAGGATGGAGGTTACACGGATATTGTCCATTGGAAATCCAGAGAAGATGCTATGTTGGCAGAAAAGGAAATGGCTGCCCTGCCCAACGCAGGAGAGTGGTTTGCATGCTACAAGGAGGGGAGTATCTCCAGCAAAAACCTGACAACTGTAGCGGAGTTTTAACTCGCGCAAATAACGGACTGACTGTACAGTGAAACATGAAGATAGAAGTGTGAGTTTACTAATCGGCTCAACAAGATTTTGTCAAAGAACTGATTTGTTGACTGAAATCAGCAAGGCTTTTCTTATTTTACGTAAAAACGTGCTAATAGCTGTGATAAATTATATGAGAAAAGCCAATCCAGGTTATGGAATCTTGATTTTTATAGTGGGATTTTTAGCCGGTTGTTCCTCTGAGGAGCGATACCCAAAGATAGATCAGGATTTCTGTGCTCAAATTCATACTGAAACACCTCGACCTTTATCTGAACTTTTGTTGGGCACACAAGACTCAGCGGTTTCAAAGACCGGGGTTTTTATTCTGGAGGAAGGTGATATGTCAATGATAACTCGTGCCGGGTTGTGCGAAGCGGCTGAATCTACCATTGATATTCAGTATTTCATTTTCTCAGCAGATAACATTGGCCTTATAGCCATCGATTATCTCCTGCGGGCTGCAGATAGGGGTGTGAAAATCAGAATGATTGTAGACGACATCCTGGTGGAAGCAGATGCCGATGATCTTTTGGCGCTTGATGCACATCCCAATTTGTCCATTAAAATTTATAACCCTACTGCCAATATTGGTAAAAACCTCCCTTCAAAATTGTATAGTTTGGCTACTGACTTTCAAGGCTTCAATCAACGCATGCACAATAAAACATTTTTAGTGGATGGCAAAGTGGCGATAACCGGGGGAAGGAATATTGCGGACGAATACTTTGACTACGACCACGAATATAATTTTCGAGATAGGGATGTATTGCTGGTGGGTAAGACGGTAAACACGATGGAGCAATCATTTGAGCAATTTTGGAACAGCAGATTAAGCGTATCGGTAAGTGATCTTTTTAATGAGCAGGATTTCGAATTGAATACCGAAATGAAGTATGAATACATTCACCAGTATGCGTGTAACCCAAATAATTTTTGGCCTCAGGTTAGAGAGAAGATCCGTGCGTTACCCAATGCATTTCAAAGTTTGCAGGATTCCGGAGATCTGGTTTGGGTAGATAGTGTGGCTTTCGTTTCTGACTTGCCAGGCAAAAATGATGGAACAGCCGGATTAAAAGGTGGGGGAGCAAGTACTGACTTTTTAATTAAGCTGATTCGAAGTGCCAACAAATCGATTTATATTCAATCACCTTACTTTATAACAACTGAGCTGGGTCAACAACTCTTTGCTAAAGCCAAGGCCAAAGGTGTTGAAGTTAAGATATTAACCAATAGCTTGGCTTCAACTGATAACCTGGAAGCATTCAGCGGTTACCAACGAGATCGTGAGAAGTTGCTAAAGTCCGGGATTGATATTTTTGAATTCAAGCCTGATGCTGCCATTCGTTTTAAAGTCATGACTGGGGCACTTCAAAAGGAAATCAACTACACGCCTGTGTTTGGGCTGCATGCCAAATCAATGGTGATTGATGAAAAGATTGCGGTAGTCGGCACTTTTAATTTGGATCCGAGAAGCGCCAACTTAAACACGGAATGTGTAGCGGCTATCCATGACACCAAAATTGCGGATAGATTATTTAAGGCCATGGTTGAGGATATGAAACCGGAGAACGCGTGGCATACTACACTCGAATACAATCCGGATGATGAAGCGGGATGGTGGAAGAATGTTACAATTTGGTGGCGAGGGATTGTTCCTAAATCAATACTCTAGCCTATCTGTCTTACTTGCGGAACTTATCTCTCAATTGAGCTAATTTATCCTCCATGCTCTCCTCTTTTTTCGGTTGGAAGGATTTTGAAAGCTTCTTTTTCTTATCAATATCTTTTCGTTTTGGTTTGGCAGCACTTCCGTCAAGCGGATTGCTTTTCATTGATAAGGCGATTCGCTTTCGTGCAACATCCACTTCAAGCACCGTCACTTTTACCTTTTGTTGAACAGTAATGATCGCGGCTGGATCTTTAACAAATTGGTCGCTCAAGTGACTAATGTGTACAAGCCCATCCTGATGGACACCAATGTCAACAAACGCACCGAAATTGGTTACGTTTGTTACAATGCCCGGCAGTACCATCCCGATTTTTAAGTCTCTAATTTCATTTACACCTTCCTGAAAAGTAAATAATTCAAACTTGTCCCGTGGATCACGACCTGGTTTTTCCAGTTCATTTAGAATATCGGTAAGTGTAGGTAACCCAACGGTTTCGGTGACATACTTTTTCAGATCTAATTTTTTGCGCAATTCTCCGCTGGCCATCAATTCCTTTACCGAGCACTTAAGATCTTTGGCAAATTGTTCCACTAATTGATATCGTTCAGGGTGTACGGCACTTCTGTCAAGTGGATTTTTTGAATCGCGAATCCTCAGAAATCCTGCGCATTGTTCAAATGCTTTTTCACCCAATCTTGGAACCTTGATTAAATCCATGCGATCTGTAAAAGCACCATGCTCATTTTTATAATCTACTATACTTTTGGCCAATTGAGGTCCTAATCCTGAAACATAGGATAAGAGATCTCTGCTGGCGGTGTTAACTTCCACGCCTACAGAATTCACACAGCTCATCACAACATCATCCAGGCCTGCCTTTAGTTTTGATTGATCAACATCATGCTGATACTGCCCAACACCTATTGACTTGGCATCCAGTTTCACCAGCTCTGATAAAGGATCCATAAGCCGCCTGCCAATTGACACCGCCCCTCGCACGGTGATATCTTTGTCGGGAAACTCTTCGCGAGCAATGTCAGAAGCAGAATATATGGAGGCGCCACTTTCATTTACCATGACCACAATAATTTCTTTTGGCAATCCAATTGATTTTACAAAAGATTCGGTTTCACGACTGGCGGTTCCGTTGCCGATGGCGATGGCTTCTATTTTGAATCGATCACATAATCCCAAAATAATCGTACCTGACTTGGCTGTTTCCTTTTGAGGTTCATTTGGATAGATAACGGAATCGAACAACAATTCGCCTTGCTCCCCCAGGCATACCAGCTTGGCGCCAGTTCTGAATCCTGGGTCAAGTGCCAAAACTCTTTTTTGACCTAAGGGGGATGCCAATAACAATTCTTTAAGGTTACCTGCAAATACTTTGATGGCTTCCTGATCTGCTATTATTTTTGATTCTACGCGTACTTCGGTCTCCAGTGAAGGCTTTAATAGTCGTTTGTAGCTGTCGCCGACAGCCATTCGTACTTGTTCCCCGGCAGGGCTTTTTGTTTTTACAAAATGTTTTTCGAGTAATTGAATGGCTGATTCTTCTTCGGGCAAGATGTCCAGCGTAATAAAGCCTTCTTTCTCAGCTCTCCTCATGGCAAGCAATCGATGAGATGGTGTTTTCTTGATGGGTTCATTCCACTCAAAATAATCCTTAAATTTTTGAGCTTCTTCTGACTTGGATTTTGATTTTACCACCGAGGCCTTTATCATTCCTTCCGTCCAAAACAGATTTCTGATTTTTTGTCTTGCTTCCTGATTTTCGTTTACCCATTCAGCAATAATGTCACGGGCACCTGCTAACGCATCTTCTTCATTGAGTACGCCGAGCTCCGTATTTACAAATAAAGAAGCCTCACGAGCAATATCGTGCTTATTTTGCCCTAAGAGTAGTGAGGCCAGGGGTTCAAGTCCTTTCTCCTTAGCGATGCTCGCCCGTGTTTTTCTTTTTGGCTTGAAGGGCAGGTAAATATCTTCCAACTCGTTAAGACTCTCCACTTCATTGATGATCTGTGTTAGTTCAGGAGTCAAAAGTTCCTGCTTTTCAATCGATTTTAGAATGGCATCCCTTCGCTTGTCAAGCTCCAGAAGTTGTTCGTGTCGATCACGAATGTTGGCCAGGGCTACTTCATCAAGTGTCCCCGTCATTTCCTTTCGGTAGCGGGCAATAAAAGGAATGGTCGCCCCGGTAGTTAACAGGTTGACAACAACTTGTACTTGATTGGTAGATAAATTAAGCTCTTTGGCAATTCTGGCGATATTCTTCATCAACTATTAGTATGAGGCGGTAAAAATAAGCCGTATGCATGGTAGTAAAAGGGATAGGGAAAGATTATTTAAAGAAATTTATTTTGATGAAATTGGCTTGACTAAACTGGGTTATATGGAGTATGGTGTTCCCACAATGATCGAAACCAATCGGTTGACTTTGCGTATGTTCCGAGATGAGGATTGGAAGGACCTGCATTTATATTATTCAAGTGAAAAATGTATGAAGTATACCATAGGACGTCCATTGACCGAGGGAGAAACATGGCGAACGATGGCAGGCATGATCGGTCATTGGCAGTTACGTGGTTATGGACCCTATGCCATTGAAGAAAAAGAAACAGAAATAGTGTTGGGCATAACAGGATTATGGTTTCCCAATGATTGGCCTGAACCTGAAATAAAATGGGGTTTAGCCCAACACGCTTGGGGCAAAGGCTTTGCGACTGAAGCTGCGATGGCGGTGAAAAAGATGGCCTTCGGAAACATCCAAAATTGTCAGTTGATCAGCCTGATATTGATGGACAATCAACCTTCAATCAAAGTAGCCAGGACAATTGGGGCGACTTTTGAAAAGGAAATTGTTTTCAGAGAAAAAAGATGTCACATATATCGTCATTCCAGGTGAAATCATTTGAACTGGAAATCAATGTTACCTATAAGGATATTGATGAATTGAATCATGTAAACAATGTGGTGCATGTGCAATGGATTCAAGATGTAGCCAAAGCGCATTGGGAAAGTTTGGCAACCAAAGCCATTCTGGACAAATACATATGGGTCGTGCTCCGGCATGAAGTGGATTACCTGGGTCAAGCGATATTGGAGGATGAACTTGTGGCTAAAACATGGGTGAGTTGGTCGGAGGGCGTAAAGTCTGAACGCCAGGTGGAGATCAGGAATAAGGAAACGGGAAAGGTGATCGTTAAATCAAAAACGCTATGGTGTTTACTGGATGCCGTAACCAGGAGACCAAAGAGAATTGAATCAGACATTATTTCAATCTTCCACTGATCAATTTTGTTGATTAGTGTTCGAGTAAAGTGCATGTTTTCAGTAACTTTATAAGATGAAAAGAATTGTTGTAATTATTTTTTTGGCCTTCGGGTTTTTGATTACTGAGGCTCAGGTAAGCAAAGAATTCATTAGCCCAGGTGCCGGTTACACCAATACCTTGGTGGTAACGAATGGTAAAGTAAAGACAATCTACATCTCCGGTCAGGTTGGGGAAGGTAAAGATTTGGAAGCACAAATCCGGTCTTCCTTCATGAATTTGAAGCAACAATTAACTGATGCAGGCGCCACATTTGCTGACGTGGTTAAAATGACTACTTACATCGTACGCTACAAGGAAAGTGATTTGGATATCTTTAGAGGAGTAAGAAAGGAAATATTAGGGGAAAAGAACATGCCCGCTAATACGCTTGTTGGCGTTTATTCTTTATTCAAAGATGAATATCTGGTGGAGATGGAAGCTATTGCAGTCGTAGAGACCAAATAGGTTTGCTGAGCATTATCGATTCATCTTTTTTCTAAGCAATTGTATGATCTTAAGTTTTGAAAACTTGTGACAGGAGGTTTGCTTTTTCACAGACTCAGGTTGTTATTTGAATCCTTATACATTTCAAGAAAAAATGCCTATGAAATCATCGCGAAGGGATTTTATCAAAGCTTCAACCCTCGCTGGGATTGGATTAACCATATTGCCATCTGGAACCGTCTTTGCAAAGGATAAGGAAGAACCTGTTAAAATTGGATTAATTGGTGTGGGTCTGCGTGGGCAAAATCACCTGGATTTATTGTTGTTGAGAGAAGATGTTCAGGTGGTGACTATCTGTGATGTCCAGCAGGTAATGATGGACATGGCCAAAGACAAAATCAAGCAGTCAGGTAAAGCAATGCCCAGTATCATTAAGGATGGTCCTTATGGATACCGGAAGCTTCTTGAAAATAAAAACATTGAAGCGGTAATTATTTCTACTCCGTGGGAATGGCATGCCATCATGTGCTTGGATGCCATGAATGCTGGAAAGTTTGTGGGATGTGAGGTGATGACCGGTGCCACAGTTGAAGAATGCTGGCAATTGGTTCGCACCTCCGAGCGCACAGGCATGCCACTTATGATGTTGGAGAATGTTTGTTACAGACGTGATGTGATGGCTGTGATGAACATGGTTCGTAAAAATGTTTTTGGTGAGTTAATTCATTTGCAAGGAGGCTATCAACATGACCTTCGTGAAGTTAAATTCAATAATGGTAAGCAACCTTATGGCGGGGGAGTGGAGTTTGGTGAAAAGGGGTTTTCTGAGGCACAGTGGCGTACACAGCATTCCGTGCAGCGAAATGGGGATCTTTATCCAACGCATGGAATTGGCCCCATAGCCATGATGGTGGATATCAATCGGGGTAATCGATTCACTCACTTGACATCTTATGCCTCAAAGTCACGGGGCTTGCATAATTACATTGTTAAACAGGGGGGAGAGGATCATCTCAATGCTAAAGTTGAATTTAAGTTGGGTGATGTGGTGACGACCATGATTAAATGCGCTAACGGGGAAACCATTTTGCTGCAGCATGACACCAACTTGCCTCGTCCTTATTCATTAGGATTTAGGGTGCAGGGCACCAACGGTATTTGGATGGATGTGAATAAGTCTATCTACATAGAAGGCCAGAGTAAGGAGGCCCATCGATGGGATGATGCTAAAGAATGGCTGGATAAATACGATCATCCATTATGGAAAAAATATGAATCCAAAGCCATGGGCGCAGGGCATGGAGGCATGGACTGGTTTGTGATCAATGCCTTTATTGAATCTGTGAAAAGAAAAAACAACCCACCTCAAGATGTTTATGATGCGGTGACCTGGAGCGCCATTACACCATTGTCAGAAACATCAATTCAACAAGGTGGAGAGACACTGGATTTTCCGGATTTTACAAATGGCAAGTGGATGCAGAGGAAGAATGAATTTGCAATAACTGATACCTACTGATTGAAAAAAAATAGATTCTAAATTTTAATCTTATGATTATGAGAATAGTTTGTCTGGCACTATGCCTTATTCTAAATGCGAGTGCATTTGCTCAGCCTGCAGTAAAAGCCAGCCGGGCATGGATTGCCAAAGATGG
>DATCZR010000174.1:0-36793 GCA_036525835.1 Cyclobacteriaceae bacterium | reverse complement strand
AGACGATATTAAGGCAGCTATTGACAAGGAAATTGCCAACTCAGTAAATGCAGATGTGATATTTAATGTCGACCATTTCGATCTTACTTTATTTAAGAATTTTCCAAATGCAACAGCTGTAATCAGCGAATTAGGCGTATTCAATAGAGCGCCCTTTGAGGGGGTCCCCTTATTTGTTATAGAGAGCCTTGAGGTGGAGGTAAACATAAAAGATCTTTTGTTTGGAGATGAGTTGAGACTAAAAGGAGTTACACTAGTTAGACCTCAAATCAGCATTAAAGTGCTGGAAGATGGAAGGGCGAATTGGGACATTACCTATCCTGCAACCGAAACCGCTGCTGTTGTGGAGGAAGGAAATGGAGCGTTTTCATTTGGAATAGATCATTGGGAGATCATCAATGGGGATATTTCCTATGACGATAAATCTATTCCATTCTCTATGGTAGCCAAAGGACTTAATCATACTGGAAATGGTGAGTTTAACGAGATTGCATTTGACTTAGCGACAAAGACGAAAGCTGATACCCTATCCGTAACTTTCGATGGGGTGGAGTATCTGAGCAATAAACAACTAGATGCAGATATGATTATTGCTATCAGCGAAGAATATTCAAAATTCACTTTCAAGAACAACGTAGCCAAGCTCAATGATTTTGGTCTTGCATTTGATGGCTGGTTCAAAATGAATGACACCAGCTATGACATGGATATCAATTACAAAACGAAGGAAAGCACATTCAAAAGCTTACTTTCTTTGGTTCCTGGCATGTACACCGCGGATTTTGGAAATATTGAATCCAATGGAAATATCAAATTTGAAGGAATGGCGAAGGGTAGTTATTCGGACAGTCAAATGCCCGCATTCAACTTGCGGGTGAATGTAAATGATGGGATGTTCAAATATCCTGACTTACCAACTGCTATTAAAAACATCAACCTCGACTTACTGGTAGATAACAAAGATGGAATTATCGATAATACGGTTGTTGATCTAAAAAAATTGCACCTGGAATTTGGTAATAACCCGGTGGATGCGCGAATGCTTATAGAGAATTTGAAAAACTATAAATTGGATGGCAATATAAAGGCTAGCTTAAATCTTGCCGAACTTAATAAAATGTTCCCGATGCATGGGATTGATATGCGCGGATCATTTTCTATAGACGCTTCTGCTAAAGGTGTTTATGATAGTATTCGCAAAATCATTCCTGCGGTTAACCTGAATATGTCATTGAATGAAGGATATGTGAAGTCGGCTGATTTTCCGCTGCCCATCGAGAATTTACACTTTAAATCCACGGTAAAGAATACGTCTGGAAAAATGGCGGAGACAAGAATTGACGTGAAAGATCTTTCTTTATTACTGGATGGTGAAAAATTTGTGGCGGATATGGTCATTCAAAATATGGATGACTATAACTGGGATATCAAAGCGAATGGCGGAGTAGATCTTGAAAAGATGACTAAGATATTTCCAATTGAAGGGATGACGTTGGCAGGAAAAGTGAAAGCGGATTTGGAAACAAAAGGAAAAATGTCTGATGTAGATGCGAAAAGATATGAGCGACTTCCGACCAGTGGTACTGCCTCTTTAGAAAGCTTTAAGTTCACATCTACGGATTTGCCTTATGTGGTAACGATCACACAAGCTCAAGCTATATTTGATCCCAAGAAAATTGAACTCAAAAATATGGCAGGCACAATTGGTAAAAGTGATTTTGCAGTTGATGGCTCAGTGAGCAATTATATTGGATATTTATTTTCGCCAAAGGAGACCATTAAAGGAAATGTTGTTTTTAGTTCAAAACTGCTGGATTTGAATGAGTTTATGACGGATTCAGATGAAAGTACATCAACAACAGAATCAGAGTCGTTCGGAGTAATCCCGGTTCCGGAGAATATTGATTTTATTCTGCATTCTTCACTCAAGACGGTGAAAATGATGGACTATACGATTACTGATGCGAGTGGTGACGTTATTGTAAAAGATGGAATTGCCAACTTGAATGGCCTTAAGTTTAATATGTTAGGCGGCAGCTTCCAAATGACAGGAACTTACAACGCCAAGGATATTGAACATCCAAAGTATGACATGGCACTAAAGATCGAAAGCCTGGCTATTCAACAGGCGGCAAGCTCATTTTCAGTGGTAAAAACGTATGCTCCCATTGCAGGACTTATAAATGGTGACTTCAATACCGATTTCAAAATTAGTGGAGAGTTGCTGCCTACCATGATGCCAAATTTGGCTACTGTAAGTGGTGCTGGGTTGATCAAAGTGGCCCAGGCAGCACTGTCAGGAACTTCCTCCAAGCTAATTTCAGGGATAACCTCGCTTACCAAATTGGAAGGGAGCGACAATGTAACCTTGAAAGACGTTTTAATGTCCGCTTCCATTGACAATGGAAGGTTAACCGTTCAACCGTTTGATGTTAAATTCGGAAACTATTCCACTACTGTAGTGGGAAGTACAGGCTTAGATGGAAGCATTGACTATTCGCTGAAAATGAATGTTCCTGCCGGAAAACTGGGTGGACAATTGCAGGGTTTTGTTAATCAGCAAACAGGTAGCAATAATTCTACTTCTGAAATACCTGTGACCATTGGAGTTGGAGGTACATATAATGACCCTAAGACTAAATTGGTTATGCAGGAGCAGCAGCAGGTTAAAGAAGCCGTAACGAAGGTGGTTGAAGACAAGAGCAAAGAAGTTGTTCAAGAGGCACTAAAGGGCACTGAACCAAAAGAGATAGTAAACAATCTGCTCAAAGGAACTAAGCCAGACACAACTCAACAGAAAGCGGATACTACCAAAGCGACACCGACAGAGCAACTGTTACAAAACAAATTAAACAGCCTGCTGAAGAAGAAGAAGAAGAACTAATTTTAGTTCTTTATCTTACTTAATTCTGTTCCGGTAAATAACCCTTCTTTGATGAGCGCCATCAACTGAGACCGTGTTGGCGCAATTTGATAGAATGTATCTTCATCTTTGTGAATCTCTTTGATGGGCATTTTCTTGGAAATCATTTTTAGTATTTCTTTTCTTTTGGTCTCATCTTGAATATCTATTGAAAGGAATTCGATTCCTCCCCGAGGGACTTGATGGATAAGTCTCAAGACCCATTGATCGCCCGATTTGAAATTAACAAAGTAATAGTCTTCATAGAATTTTACCACCAGGGAATCGCTTATCTGTCCCCTTCCCAGCCAGTCTTTATCATTCTTGTCTTTAAAATGATATCCCCATGATTTAATAACCAAGGTATCAGATTCTTCTCCTGTGCCTTCATCGATAGCTAGATAATGACCCTGAAGAGAAGGCGGAATTTCTGTTAGCGGTTTGATCCCCACAGGTTGTGGTACTTTAAAGGATACCTCTTTGCAAGAGACAAGTAAAAGAGCCCATGCGCAAACTAAGACAATTGTTTTCATGCAAAACGAGTTAAAGCCCAATTTAAGATATTAACGATAAAAATGGTATTAGGTATACATAATAGAGAGTAAGCCTGTTCAAAATTGACTAGTGCGAATCTAAATTATCTGTAACTTGATGTTCCAATATTAAAATAGTAAGGATTGATATGAAGCGTATACTCACTGCATTACCGATTTTGTTCGGCTGTATCATTGGCCAGGCTCAGGAGAAAGCCTTTGACTATGATAAAGACATTACCAAGTTGACCAAACAGAAATCAATAATGGAAGCATTTAAAACAATTGATGACCTGGAACCAGAGACCATGAAAGATCTTATTTTGCTGACTGAGATTGCTGCACCTCCTTTTATGGAAACAGATCGAGGTTTGCAGTTTAAAAGGATGTTGGAAGAAGCAGGAGCGGATAAAGTTTGGATTGATGAAGTTGGGAATGTAATTGCGTTACGCAAAGGGAAGACAGGAGGTCGGGTTGTTGCATTGGATGCCCATTTAGATACGGTATTCCCTGAAGGTACAGATGTGACGGTAAAGATGAGTGGAGATACGCTTAAGGCACCAGGGATTGGGGATGATACACGCGGACTTGCTGTGGTCATTGCTGTACTAAAGGCTATGGAAAAAGCTAGCGTAGAAACAAATGCTGATTTACTTTTAATAGGTTCAGTAGGTGAAGAAGGTTTAGGTGACCTACGAGGCATGAAACATATTTTTGAAAAAAGCGATTTGAAGATAAACTCCTGGATATCCATTGATGGGGGTGAAATTGGAAGAATGACGACCAGTGGCCTTGGATCTATCCGTTACAAGGTCACATTTAGTGGGCCTGGGGGTCATTCCTGGGGTGCTTTTGGATTGGCCAATCCACATCATGCCATGGCAAAGGCCATTGACATATTTTCAGAGGAGGCAACAAAGTTTACTTCCACCGGATCAAAAGTGAGTTACAATGTAGGACGCATGGGTGGTGGTACTTCTGTCAATTCCATTCCATTTGAATCCTGGATGGAAGTGGACATGCGTTCTATCGAGCCCGATAGATTGAAGAAAATCGATGAGATTTTTAACGTTTCCATGCAAAAGGGATTGGAGGAATATAACAAGAGTGTGAAAAAAGGACCTCCATTGACTTTGGACATTGAAATGATAGGACTAAGACCATCTGGAGGGCAAAATGATCAGCTGCCGATTATTCAACGGTCAAAAGCAGTGGTCAGGTATTTTGGCAAACAACCTGAGGCTTCTCCCGGGTCAACAAATTCTAATATTCCTATATCTATGGGAATTCCCTCCGTAACCATTGGTAGAGGAGGAGAAGGAGGCGGAGCCCATTCACTGGGAGAGTGGTGGAGGAATAAAGATGGAGCAGAGGCAATCAAGTTTGCTTTGCTGCTAACAGTGGCAGAGGCTGGCCTAGCCAAGTAATTACTGATTTGATTTGTTTGCAAATAATTTAGGTGCCACCACCAAAAGTGGGACTCCGTAAAACAAGATCATGGCATAGGCCATGATGGAGTAGCCTTTGGCTATCAGATCAATAATACCTACTTGAGCCAGTAGCATAGCGGCCATTAACGCAACAAAAGATATCATCGCTTTTTGTTTGCTGGCAAGATGTTTCCCCCTCTTTTGAAATACGTCCACATCTATACGACCAATGAATGCATGTATGATGCCAGTAGCCGTTTCAATCAAGGTCCAACCAACGACTATACCGAAAATAACAATCAAATAGGTGCCATATGGTTCAAGCATTTTTAGCCAAGGGACAGCCGCACCGAGCACATCCTGACTTGGATAATATGCCATGAGGGCAGCGTAGGTAAGGAACCAGGGGATTGTCATAAAAAGCCCGGCAGCAACTCCTGCAAGTATGCTTTCTTTCTTGGAATTAATTTGTCTGATTGTAAAAAGCGTTGAGGGATAAACCGCTAGGTTATATCCAACATAGGTAATCCCCGTCCAGATCATAAAGATAGTTCCTGGCGTGCCTAAGGAGTTTTCGGGACTGGTACGAAGTAGGGAGTCAACTATTTGATCGGAGCGGCTGCTAAAAACCAAAATTCCAAAAATAGTATAGGCGCCAAAAAGCGCAATCGTTCCGATGACTTTCATTTGGGCAATAAACTTTTCACCCATGTAATTGAGAAATCCGACCATACCAATGATAAATACAATCCCAACCCAGACATTGAGATTGAGGGTTGTATGTAGAATTTCACCGGCCGCTGATGCCATTACAGCGATAATGAGAATCCCAAGAAGCAAATAGGAAACTTCATAGGCTATCCATCCCCGACCAATTAGTTTTTTTAACAAAGATTTATAATCATACACTTTCCATTGACGACAAGCTTCAAATGTTAGTATGGCCAAAATGGAAAAGCCAAAAAATATGGCTAGTCCACTTATCCAGCCTTTCGAACCAAATCGTCCACCATACTCTACGATTTCCCTACCGGTAGCAAATCCCCCACCTATGAGTACTGATTGAAGAATAATACCTGGAAGAAGAATTTTCCGTATATATCCCGGCTGTATCATTTTGTTGAAAGTAATTTCAAAAATACTTCTAACCTTACAATCCTGAAGCTTACTAAAAGAAAAGAATATATGCGAGTTATCCAGTTGCAATTAACCCAAAGTCCTAATCCTAAAAGTAAGGGCAAAGTCAATGCTAATAAGATTCCTGAAAGCATTGCGAAAAGGGGATCAAGAATTTCTGACAGGCACAACACAATCAGGACAGTCAGTGCAATAGCCGATGCTACGCTTTTTACAGAATAGGGCATAACGATCGGTTGTTGATTATTTTAAAATAAACTAATAATGAATAAAACCAATTAATTAATCCGAAGGGAAGTCATGCTGATAGAGCCCATAATAGTTTTATCATTGAATAAACTGACTTCTTCCCCTCCTTCTTGTAGAGCGAGTACATAAAGTAACGGAAGATAGTGTTCAGGAGTGGGTACAGACAATTGTATTTCTTTCCCTTTAGTTTGATAATTAATTAGTGACTGGTGATCTTTGTCAAGAATAAACTGTTTTAATTTTGCATTAGCTTCGATTGCCCAATCAAATCCTTCATTAGGTTTTTTCCAATCGATGATTCTGAGATTGTGCACCATGTTACCGCTGCCAATAATCAAAACGCCTTTTCTTCTGAGTGAGTTAATTTCTTTGGCCAGGTTGTAATGATATGATGCTGGCTGGGTGTAATCGAGGCTCATCTGCACAACGGGTATGTCTGCATTAGGAAATAAATGCTTAACCACACTCCAGGATCCATGATCAAGGCCCCATTCATAATTCAGCCCGATTTCTGCGCCACTAATCGATTTTTGAGTTTCAGTAGCCAACTCAGGACTCCCTGGCGCTGGATACTCCACTTCAAAAAGAGACTTTGGAAAACCATAGAAATCATGAATGGTTTTTGGGGTCTCCATGGCCGTAACCATGGTTCCCTTGGTTTCCCAATGAGCGGATATACATAAAATGGCTTGAGGCTTGGGCAGTTCATTTCCGGCCTTCCTCCAACCTTTCACAAATTCATTTTCTTCTATCGCATTCATGGGGCTGCCATGGCCCAGGAATAGAGCTGGATACTTTAACGAAGGGGAGGACTCACTGGCAAGTTTACGGAGAGGTTTGAGGGTCATTTTGATTGATCAAGGAAATACGCGCGTAATGTATTGTCTAAGCTAAAAATAAGTGAATTTATTCCGCGTGTGTAATTATTATGTCAGCATGTATCGATAATGTTTTACTTTTATCCTGTACTAACCTACACCTATGAAATTCTCTGCATCAATTATTCTTGTTTTTATTGCAAGTATAGGATTTGCCCAACCTCCAAAATGGTCAGCCAAAAAAATTAACGCCATTAAGACTGAAGCAGTCAGCGAGATTGATGAGAATGTCAAAATGGCCCAAGTGATGGTTGACAAAGTATTTAGCTTTTCCGAATTGGGCTTTCAGGAATATGAGACGGCTAAATACATCACAGAGATCTTAAAAGAAAACGGATTCAAGATTGAAATGGGTATTGCTGGCATACCCACAGCATGGATTGCCACTTGGGGAAAGGGTAAACCTGTCATTGCGTTGGGCAGTGATGTAGATTGTATTCCCAAAGCTTCTCAGAAACCAGGTGTGGCCTATCACGATCCGATTGTCGAAGGTGCACCCGGACATGGGGAAGGTCATAATTCGGGCGTTCCACTAAATGTGCTAGCTGCCCTTACTGTCAAGAAAATTATGGAACGGGATAAATTGCCAGGGACCCTGATGATATGGCCTGGAGTTGCCGAAGAGCAATTGGGTACCAAAGCCTATTATACCCGAGATGGATATTTTGATAATGTTGACATATGTCTATTTACTCATGTAAGTTCTAATCTTGAAGTTTCGTGGGGACAGGCTTGGGGCACAGGTTTGATTTCTGTTGAGTACACGTTCAATGGAGAATCTGCTCATTCGGCTGGCGCACCATGGAGAGGTCGCAGTGCGGCAGATGCGGTTGAGTTGATGAGTATTGGGTGGCAATATCAGCGCGAACATTTAGAACCGTTGCAACGCTCACACCATATTATTTCCAATGGTGGAGATCAGCCCAATGTGGTTCCATCTCAAGCTTCCATCTGGTTTTACTTTCGACAAATTACTTATCCTGAAATAATGGAATTGTATGAAAAGGGAAATAAGATGGCAGAGGGGGCTGCCTTAATGACAAACACAACTGTTGAAAGGAGAATTTTGGGTTCAGCCTGGCCCATGCATTTTAACAAGACTGTAGCCGAGACAATGTATGAAAATATCAAGTTGGTGGGATTGCCTCAGTGGAGCAACGAAGATCAATTGCTGGCAAAAGCGGTTCAGCGAGAAGTAAAATCAAAACGCGATACCACAGGAATGCCTGATAAAGTTTCTGAACTCTCTGGCCCGATAAAAACCCCCATAAGTGGAGGATCCGATGATATTGGAGATATTTCATGGAAGGTACCTACCATTACATTGGGTTATCCTTCAAACATACCCGGCCTGCCAGGTCATCATTGGGCCGATGCCATTGCCATGGCAACACCTATAGCACATAAGGGCGTGGTAGCGGGTGCCAAGGTGCAAGCCATGACTATCCTTGATCTATTGACAAAGCCGGAGCTGGTTGAGAGCGCTTGGAATTATTTTAAAAATGAGCAATCCAGTAAAATGAAATATGTTCCGATGATCGGGAAAGGTGACAAACCCGCTGTTCATTTAAATGAAAGTATCATGAAGGAGTTTAAGCCAGAGCTGCAGAAATATTATTATGATGAGACCAAGTATAGCAGCTATCTGGAGCAGCTGGGGATTACTTATCCAACGCTTAGGAAGTAAAAAACTTACTCATAGAAATCAATAAGGCTACTCATATAAACTTCGTCCCAGCCTTCCACAATATCATCATAAGCTTCATTGGGAATGTTGACATGTCTTAATTCCAAGGAAGTTCCATGTTGATGTTGATGAAGAATAATGGTAACAATTGATTCTTCTTCTTGGTCGCCAAAATACCATTGCTGTACTATTTTTTTTCCTTCAACAAACTCCAGATTTTTTCCGGTAATGCTTCCTTCCCAAAGTGAAAACTCAGTTCCGGTTTCTGGGGACATCTCGGCTGGCTCCCCAGACCACAAATGAATAGTAGCTGGGTTGGTTAGCGCCAGGTATACGTCTTCGGGAGGGGCTGGGATGATATAATATTTTTTGAAATCTTTCATTTTCATAAATTAAAAAATGTTGCAACAAGGAATTTTTGGAGTCTATTGTTGACTTCCCGGCACAATTTTGGTTCCATCTTAATTTATTAACTTTGAATATTAACCATTCACATTCTGATTGTATGAAAAATACAAAATTACTTATTGTAATTGGGATTGTCTTTTCGGTTAGCCTTGCGCCAACCTCAGGTCAAATCCTGAACAAAATCAAGCAAAAAGCTTCCAGCAAAGCCGAGAAGGCGCTTGAAAAAAAGCTTGGACTTGAAGAGGATAAACCAAATAATCCCAATAATGCGCCTGGAGGGCCGGGGTCATCAGGGAATAGTGGGAATAATCCTAGCAATACTAAAGGAGGAGGTTTAATAACCACGCCTCCAGATGTGCAACAAAATATTGCTGATGCACAGAACTCGTTTAAATCAGCCAGCTATGGAGAAGCCCGTTACTCCATTCAACAGGCTATGCTTGGCGTGGAAATGGAAATTGGAGAAAAGGTTTTGAAGTCGCTGCCCGAGTCAATCAGCGGATTGAGCAAAGATCCTTCAGCGGATCAAGTGACCAGCGCTGGATACGGTTGGGTAGGCTTAACTATTCAGCGAGAGTACAATGACAATAATGATCAAGAATTTAGAGTAACTGTAGCTAACAATGCCATGTGGATGTCGGCTCTCAATATGTATCTGGCGGGCGGAGGCTATTCTCAAACCACTGGCGGAGAACAAAATTGGAAACAAACCAAGTTGAAAGGCAATAGAGCTATCATAGAGTATAACGAAGGAAGTGGATATAAACTCAGCGTACCCTTAGGTCAATCATCATTGGTGGTATTCGAAGGTGTCAACTTTGCAACAGAGCCCGATATGATGAAGGCAGCTGAAACCATAGATATTGATGGCATCAAGAAGATGCTTGGAGAACAATAATCCATAAAAGAAGAATCAATATGAAAAATATACTATCAATACTCGCTTTAAGTCTTTCCATTACGGTAACGGCACAGGACTTTGATAAAAATGTAGCAACTGCAAAAGCATCCTATGCCTCAGGAGATCTAGAGAACACCCGCTTTGCTTTAGAACAGGCACTCCATGAATTAGATGTGGTCATTGGAAAAGAAATATTAAAGCAATTGCCTACTATATTGGGATTACTTAATTACAATGTAGAAGAAGACAATGTGACAGGAGGTTCAGCAGGAATGGGTGGAGGCTTATTCGTACATCGCGCATATGGAACAGCCATGAACACGGCTAAAATAGATATCATCAATAACTCCCCATTAATTACTTCAATCAATGCCATTCTGGCCATTCCCTTCATTGGCAATTCTGGGGATGGAACCCAAAAAGTGGTAAAAGTGCAAGGTTACAAATCGGTGATGAACAAAAATGAAAACACAGAAACCGGAAAGATTGGTTACACTTTACAAATCCCGATGAACAACACTTTGCTCACTTTAGAGATGGCGGATACAAATGAGAATGAGATTCAAGCGCTGGCCAATACAATTCCATTGAGTAAGATCGCACAGATGGCGCAGTGATAACTATCATTTTATATTTTAAAGGGAGTCTATTCGACTCCCTTTATTATTTGCAGTGCTTTGACTAATTTCCAGAAGCTTTTTTTCATTTTAAATCATGTATGATACGTCTTTCTATTCTGCTTGTATTAATTTTTTGGGCATCTAAATTATCTGCCCAGCATCCTCAAAACATTGTTCGGGAAGAAATAAAAATTCCAATGCGTGATGGCATTAAGTTAGGCGCCATTGTTTATAGACCGGACCAAGCAGGAAAGTTTCCAGCCATTGTGTATCGCACTCCATATGGAGTTGACGACTACGATGTATATGCCCAGTTTCCATTGAAAGCGGCCAAACAGGGTTACGTGGTTTTTTTGGTTGATGTAAGAGGACGATACAGGAGTGAAGGAGAGTTTGTTGCGTACAAAAATGAAAAGCAAGATGGCTATGATGTCATCGAATGGGTAGGCACGTCTAACTATTGTGATGGCAATGTAGGTACATATGGCGGTTCATACCCCGGCATCGTACAATGGTTGGCATTATCTCAAGCTCCACCCCATCTTAAAGCCGCGGCCCCAGAGATGACACCCATCAGCAGTCATCACTTCTTCTATTATGGTGGTGCATTTTCGATGCCCTGGCTCGACTGGTTTATGCCATTAATATTTGCCGATAAAAGGAAAAAGGCAAATGACACATCGGGTTCCTGGAACGATGAAGTTGCCTATGAGGAATGGGTTAAGAGCGATCGCCGAAAATGGTATAGCTACAGACCCCTGATGGATTTGCCAATTTTGAAAAGACATGCACCTGAATACTACGATTGGCTAAACCATCCGGATCAAACGGATTGGTGGAATTTTGTGAATGTTGAAAATGATTTCAGTAAAATCAGAATTCCTGTATTCCTTTTGAGTGGATGGTACGATGCGGGTTACGGACCGGAAGGAGCTACTCGTGGTTACCGTAAAATGATGGAAGAGGCAAGTAGCGAAGACGCAAAGAAAAACACCAAGCTTATTTTGGGTCCATGGAATCACACGTCGCTGAATACCCGCAAGACTCACTTTGGTGAAATGGAGTTTTATGAATCCGCGGGTCTGGATTATGATTCCGAACTACTCGCCTGGTTTGATGAACACCTTAAGGGCATTTCAAATCAAAGTAAGCTTCCCCCGGTGAGCGTTTTCGTAATGGGGGCTAACAAGTGGCGGGCAGAAACAGAATGGCCTCTCAGGAATACTAGTCTCACGAATTTTTACCTGCACAGCGATGGCAATGCCGCGATGAGTAATGAAAATGGGAAGCTCGATCCGACGGCTCCTTTGGCAGATGAGAAAAGTGATAGTTATGTTTTTGATCCAACCCATCCATTGTGGGATATTTCCTTTGAAAAATCATATCCGTATGATCAACGTGATAATGAGAATCGAAAGGACGTGCTTGTTTACACTTCTGCTCCGTTGGAAAAGGACTTGGAGGTGGTGGGAGAGGTGGTTGTGGAATTGTTTGTTAGCTCCAGTGCCAGAGATACTGACTTTTCAATTACGTTAACAGATGTCTATCCCGATGGAAAATCGATCAACCTTTCCGGATTGGATGCCGGCTATTTACGAATGCGCTATCGAAATGGTTTTGGCAAACAAGAACTGATGACGCCTGGAGAGTTGTATAACATAAAAATTGGACAATTGTACACGGCCAACTTATTTAAAAAAGAGCATCGCATACGACTGCAGATTACAAGCAGCAAGGCACCCCACTATGATCCGAATCCAAATACAGGTACAGAAATAGCCACTGAAAAACAATTGGTTAATGCCACCAATACCGTTTATCACTCCAAAATATATCCGTCTAGATTAATTTTGCCTGTAATTTCAGACAGTCAGGAACAGAACTAGCTCCTCCCTACACATATTGCCAGCCAAAATTCGCAGCTTTCAAATGATTCGTAACTAATTGATAGTGCAGTTTTTGCTTTGAAAAGCAGTACATTTACTGTCCGATGAGAAAAGTGTCATTGTTGCATGTGCAGTTTGTGGGGCTGGCTATTTATATATTTAGCCTTGCATTTGTTATTTCTTGCACCACGCGGAACCTTAGGAACATTAGTGGAAATCAACCGGACATTGCTACCGTATTCCCGATCAATGACACGGCTGAAGGAGGCGATCAGGAATCAAAGGAGCCGAATAAATTTGGATTGAATTTCGTCGGTGAGGAAGATGACGATGACAGTGCTAAAAATTATTATTGGGACCCGGTATCAAATATTGAATTTATTGCCAGCTCTGCGGCAAATCCGATCATAGGCTTCCTATCCAACCCCCGAAATGTAAATACGCCACCTCCCTGGTGTTAAGTGAACGGATCGAATATTAATCCGATTAACATTTTCTCTTAGTTTTTCCCTTATAGGATAGCAGCGTCAGAAGCTGCGAAAATAATCATTGTAATTATGAAATCATTCAATACCTCTACCATTAAAGGAGATCTGTTTGGCGGAATTACGGCAGGCATCGTTGCCCTTCCGTTGGCAATGGCCTTTGGAGTTCAATCTGGACTAGGTGCCGAAGCAGGTCTTTATGGTGCTATTGCCATCGGAATTATGGCGGCCATTTTCGGAGGAACGGCCACCCAAATTAGTGGCCCCACGGGGCCGATGACCGTTGTTTCAACAGGAATTGCCGCAGCAGCGATGGCATCTGCTGGAAGCGTAGAGGAAGGATTGGCTCTTGTGATGCTAACTTTTTTTCTGGCTGGTGTTTTTCAAATTGTATTTGGTCTGACCCAGGTGGGAAAGTTGGTTCAATTTATTCCTTATCCCGTAGTTTCAGGATTCATGAGCGGGATTGGATTAATCATCATTATTCTTCAGATGTTTCCGCTTATTGGGCATTCTTCACCCGGCAAAATCATAAATGTTTTTACCAACTTTGCCACACCCTTGCAAAATATTAACTGGGCAGCTTTTTTGCTAGGATCCCTTACCATTGCAGTTATTTATTTATTTCCGAAGATCACGAAGGCACTGCCCAGTACCTTGATTGCATTACTTGTCGTGTCAGCAATCCCTATGCTTGTTCCCATGGATATTCCAAAAATTGGGGACATTCCTGAAGGTGTTCCTCATTTGAATTTCGGAATTTTTGCTGATCTGAATTTTTCAACTATTGCATTGATACTTGCCCCCGCCATCACCCTTGCTGCGCTTGGATCCATCGATTCCCTGCTTACTTCAGTCGTTGCGGATAATATTACCAGAACCAGGCACAATAGCAATCGTGAATTGCTTGGCCAGGGATTGGGTAACATGGTGAGTGCTTTGATGGGAGGAATCCCCGGGGCCGGGGCAACCATGCGAACGGTTGTAAACGTTAGGTCGGGGGGCCGGACTCGTTTATCCGGAGTAATTCACGGATTATTCCTGCTTGTGGTGTTGTTGGGATTGGGAAAATATGCTCGGGAAATCCCGCTTGCCGTGCTCGCGGGAATATTAATAACGGTGGGTATTGGAATTATTGATTACAAAGGTCTGGGCGATTTACTCAAAGTACCGAAGGCCGATGCGACTGTAAAAATCGTGGTAGTGTTAATTACTGTTTTTGTGGACTTGCTCTGGGCAGTTGGAGTTGGACTCGTATTGTCTGCGTTATTTTTTGTGAAGCAAGCTGCCGAGCAAGGGGCGGAAGCAAGTACTATTGACCCTGTTCTTGATCATCCGGATGAAGATGATCACCACATACAAGATTTGAACATTTCTCATCATGCTGATCAGGTTTTTATCCAAGAGTTTCACGGTCCGTTGTTTTTCGGATTTTCCTCAAAATTTCAAGAACAGTTTAATAAGACCCACGACATGAAAGCGGTTGTGTTTAGGTTCAAACATTTATCTTTTACGGATCAGTCGGGAATGTATGCGCTGATGGATGTAGTTCGGGACTTGAACAACAGAAATACCTGGGTATTATTTTCCGGGCTGAGGGACAATGTAAAAGAACAATTTAATAAGCTGGGGATAATTCCTGATTTGGTTCCAGAATCATATTGCTTTGAAACCTTTCCTAAAGCTACGGAATGGTTAAAAAAGAATTTGAAGAAGAAGGACGACCCCCAAATACCGATCGATGGCAAAACGGAAGAGGCCGTTGGTAATTAATAGCTTAAAAATTTTAAGAAAATGGAACTATACAATAAATTTTTAGAGAACAACCGCAAGTGGGTCAAGCAGATGCTCGACAATGATCCGACTTATTTCAGCAAACTGGCTGAAGGGCAAAAACCTCCCTTGCTGTGGATTGGTTGTGCCGACAGCCGGGTACCTGCCAATGAAATAATTGGAGCCGCACCTGGTGAAGTGTTTGTACATCGCAATATTGCCAATATGGTTGTACACACTGATATGAACATGTTAAGTGTACTTGACTATGCAGTCAATGTGCTAAAAGTACAGCATGTCATTGTTTGCGGTCATTATGGATGCGGTGGAGTTCGTGCTGCCATGAGTAATCAACAATTTGGTCTCATTGATAACTGGATAAGACACATTAAAGATGTGTATCGGTTTCATCAGGAGGAGTTGGAAGCGATTAGTGATCCCGTTCAAAAGGAAAATAGATTTATCGAGCTTAATGTGATGGAACAGGTTTACGATCTTAGTAAAACCTCAATCATTCAAAACTCATGGACGAACAATAAACTCCCCTATATTCATGGATGGGTATATGACATCAGGAATGGGATAATAAAAGATCTTAAGATTTCTGTAAATGAAAACAGCGATTTACCTAAAGTGTACCAGTTCGAGACGGAGGCGTTGAAATAGCACCCTAAACTGCAAGAAGTCCCGGCACCATTTTATTTGGCGCTGGGACTTTTTTTATTACCAGCGAGTTTTAATAACGGCCTCAGGGGTAGGGGTGTAATCTTCTTTGGTTGTCTTTATCAAGAGCCGTAAAACTGTAAATTGCGCTAATATCAAGTTATAATCTGTGGAATTAGCGGATATAGACCGTTTTAAAGCGCTTAAGGAGGGAGACGAAACCGCTTTCGAGATGATCTTTAAAACCTACTATGAGCCACTGTGTGGCTACGCATTCACTTTTATTCTTGACCGAGACGAGGCTGAAGAAATTGTTCAGGCTACCTTTTTAAACTTTTGGGAAAAGCGAGGAACCATTGCCATTGAAACCTCGCTCAAAGCGTATCTGTATAGGGCCGTTCGCAATAGTTGTCTTAACTCTTTAAAACATACTAACATCAAAAGAAGGCACGCGGCTGAAACTGTATTTTTCAGCGATAAAAGTCACGAGGCCGTGTCTCAATTTGTAATCTCTGCAGAACTGGATCAGAAAATTGGAGACGCACTTAGGGTGTTACCAGAACAATGCAGACTCATTTTTAAAATGAGCCGATTTGAGGAACTTAAATATGTTGAAATAGCAGAGCAACTTAATATCTCAATTAAGACAGTTGAAAATCAAATAGGAAAGGCATTAAAAATAATGAGAGAAGAACTAAAAGAATACTTACCTATTCTGATCATAATCATGAATGGATTTATTAACTGATTGTATTGAAAGAAGAGTTTGACCATATCGATGACTTAATTGGAAAGTACCTGGCGGGAGAAGCCACCGATGGCGAACGCTTGGAGCTGGAGAATTGGATTGCCGAAAATGAAAGCAACACAGCTTACTTCAATCACTTTCGTCTGATTTTTGAGAGAGCAAAGAAAATAAGTGGCTCCCACCGATTTGATGCTGAAAAAGCATGGATAAAAATCAAGTCAGAAATGAGTGGTTCAAAGGGGAAGACTATTGCCTTTACGCCATATTGGAATGTATTTAGAATAGCGGCGCTGTTGATTGTTGGTGCAGGCATAGCGTTCTTCGCCTACCAGTGGCTCCAAACGCCAGACGAAGTAGTTACCCTGGCATCTCAAAATAAGGTGGTGAATGATACGCTTCCCGATGGAAGTTTGACGGTGCTCAATAAGAATACGAAAATTCAATATGCGTACAATTCAAGTAACAATAAACGGAAAGTCGTGCTTGAAGGAGAAGCTTTTTTTGAAGTCAAATATCAAGAAGAAAAGCCATTTATAATTGAAACCGGCGGTGTCATCATTGAAGACATTGGTACGACATTTAATGTAAATGCGTTTCCTGAAAACCCTATTATTGAGGTTTACGTAGAAACGGGGCAAGTGGCATTTTATACCTTAAATGATAACGGATTGAATCTGGTGGCGGGAGAGACTGGTATTTTTGATAAAAGAAGCCAATTGTTTGCGAGGTTATTAAAAAAGGACACCAACAGGCTTGCTTATAAAACGGGTATTTTCAGTTTCCGGAATGCCGATTTGGCCACCATTATTAGTGACCTCAATTCAGTCTATGACAAGAAAATCAGACTGGGGAATCCAGACCTTAAGAACTGTCGGTTGAATGTAATTTTTAGGAATGAGCAGATTGAGGATATTGTTGAGATCATTGCTGAAACATTAAAATTAACATTGACGAAGGAAGGAGAGGATTTTGTGCTTAATGGAACAAGTTGTGGAGACTAATTCTTTTATGAGTTTGAGACTAAAAATCATTATCCTTCTTGTCTTTTCCTATTCATTAGGTTGGGGACAAACAATACCTCCACTGGAAAGAAAAATAACCATTGCATTTCAAAATGAAGCGGTGGATGCAGCACTAAGTCAAATGGCGGCAGCCGGAAAATTTAATTTTTCGTATAGCCCAACCATCCTGAACACCAATCAACTGGTGAACGAGGCTTATAGTAACATGTCGATTAGGGAAGTGTTGAATGATTTATTTGGTAAATCAATTAGCGCCAAAGGAAAGGGCAATTACATAATACTAACTGGAGCTGAACCTCCTACAAGAAAAGAGATCGTTAAAAACACCACCACCATAAGTGGTTATGTAATCAACGCAGATACCGGGGAGAAGATAGCAGATGTAAGTGTTTATGACAGAAACTCATTGACTGGGGTAATTACTGATCAGTATGGTTATTTTAAGATTTCAATTGATAATCCGAACGATAAGGCTGTACTAAATTTTAGTAAGCGATTGTTCCTGGATACGCTCATTACCCTCGGGTCGAAGGAAACACAATTTATCAATTTGGTATTGAGACCAGAACCTATTCCTGAAATCGCTTCACTGCCGGTGAGAGATACTATTCGTATTGTAGCAGTGCCTGACTTATCGCCTACTGAAGAAGTAATTCCTTCCGCCAAAAAATCATTCAGGGATTTTATGAATGAGAAAATATTTTCTAAAAATATTTTCTCGAGAAAAAAAGGTAGGGTTAATGTGAACAACATCAAAGATCCATTGTATCGGGAGTATCAGGTTTCATTTGTTCCGTTTGTGGGCACCAATCACAAACTCAGCGGTAACGTAATCAATGGATATTCATTCAACATTCTCGGTGGCTATTCAAGAGGTACTACTAAACTTGAATTTGGAGGACTTTTCAATATTGATCGGGGTGATGTAAAATATGGTCAATTCGCAGGATTGTTTAACACGGTTGGAGGTGAAACTTATGGCGTGCAGATGGCGGGGCTTGGCAATCTAACCAGAAGACATGTTACCGGGGGGCAGTTTGCAGGTTTGTTCAATGCCAATCTTGATTCTGTGAATGCGGCACAGTTTGCGGGGCTTTTTAACGTCAATGGAAGGGCTTCGCAAGGCGTTCAGGTTGCTGGTCTGTTTAATGTTCAACCCAGCTATTATCAAGGTTCGCAGTTTGCGGGTTTGTTGAATGTAGCTACACATCAAATGCATGGCACACAGATGTCAGGGCTCCTCAATTTTGCACACAACATTAACGGAGCACAAGTAGGACTGATCAACTATGCGGATAGTATTAGAGGAGTGCCATTGGGGTTGATGAGTTTTGTAAGTAAAGGATATCATAAGATTGAGTTTTCAGCCGATGAAGTGTTTTATATAAATGCTGCGTTTAGAACGGGAGTAAGACAGTTTTATAATATTCTCACAGCCGGACTAAAACCGGAAAGTTTAGATGGTTCGCTCACACCGTCCTCTCCCACACCCACACAAGAAAATATTTGGACTTTCGGTTATGGATTAGGTACTGCCCCTAAAATTACCAACTGGATGTACCTCAACGTTGATCTCACGGCCAATCATGTGAACAGAGGTAGCTTTACAAATTCTGTCAGCTTACTCAGCAAACTCTATGTTGGACTTGATTTTCAATTGGCGAAAAAGTTCTCCATTACTGCTGGAGCAACTCTAAATGGATATTTGTCGGATCCAACCTATGCTGAAAACCCTGTATTATTCACAGATTTTACCCCGACTATTCAAAAAACACATACTTTTTCTAATGGAAATGACCTGAAAATGTGGTGGGGCGCAAAAGTTGGGATAAGATTTTTATAAATTTTTTTAACCCCCTTATAGGGGCATCTCGATCTTCAATTGTCATAGGATCATAAAACATAAAATCATGATCCGACTGAGGTTAGCAATTGCAATTAGTTTCCTTATTGTATTTCAAATTAAGGCTCAAAATTTCACACAAACCGTGCGTGGCCAAGTGTTGGACAAAGTAGCACAGATAAGGCTACCTGGGGCAACAGTGATTATTATTGATTCAAATCCGCTGGTAGGAACCACCACCGATTTGGAAGGCAATTTCAAACTTACAAATGTTCCTGTAGGCAACATCGCACTTCGGATTTCCTTTATCGGGTACAAAGATGTGGTGCTGCCCAATGTAATCGTCAATTCAGGAAAAGAAGTTGTATTGACGATACTCATCGAAGAGGATATCAGACTGATGGACGAGATCGTGATTACGCCAGATGTGGATAAGAATAAACCACTCAATGAAATGGCGGTTGTAAGCGCGCGGACTTTCTCAGTTGAAGAAACCAGAAAGTTTGCGGCAGCTGTAAATGATCCTGCGCGCATGGTAACTTCCTATGCTGGTGTGGTAACTACCGATGACGGTAACAACGCCATTTCAATAAGAGGTAATTCTCCCTATGGACTTTTGTGGAGAATGGAAGGAATTGATATACCCAACCCAAATCACTTTGCAAATGTGGGAACCTCAGGGGGCGGAATCTCAATTCTAAGCTCTCAGCTTCTTACCAATTCAGATTTCATGACTGGAGCATTTCCTGCTGAGTACGGCAATGCGCTTGCAGGTGTTTTTGATTTGAACCTCAGAAGAGGCAATAATGAGCAACACGAATACACAATTCAGGGAAGCTTTCTGGGCACAGACATTGCGGCTGAAGGCCCACTAGCAAAAGATTACAATGGTTCCTATTTGGTTAACTATCGTTATTCAACACTATCCATACTTTCAAACTTAGGCGTTGAGGTAGGTGAGGGTATTACCAATTTCCAGGATCTTTCATATCATCTTTACCTGCCAACTGGCAAACTTGGCAATTTTTCTTTGTTTGGATTTGGCGGACTTAGTGATCAAAAATTTGAAAGTGTATCTGATTCAACAAAATGGGATAGTGAAGGAGATCGCTACAACTCGAATTATTTTTCCAATACCGGGGCTGCGGGACTCAAGCATCAATTAAATATTGGAGATAATACATATATCAAATCATCAGTCTTTCTTTCAGGCAGTGATTTGGGATACGAAGAGTTTCGCCTTGATGACACGTACGCACCAAATTTTGAAAACAATCAGCATTATCTAAACAACAAGCTAACACTTAGCTCAGTGATCACACATAAGTTCAATGCCAAGAATAGCATGAGAGCGGGGGCTTACTTAAATCGACACTACTATTCTCTAATACAGGAAGACTTAAACAACGAAACCTCTATAATTGAGAAAAGCCTTGATTCAAACGGTCAATTGTCAACCATACAACTTTTCTCACAATGGAATTTCCGGGCGTCTGAAAAACTAACTTTTAACTCGGGGTTTCATTTTCTTAAAATCAACTCTAACAACACATGGTCTCTTGAGCCGAGATTTTCAGCTAAATACGACATGGATGAATTGCAATCTTTGAGCATCGGATACGGTCTTCATAGTCAGATGCAACCAGTTGGTGTTTATGAAGCCGAGGTTGTTCAGGCTGATGGAACGATTACCAAGCCCAATCAAAATGTAGACTTGAATAAATCACATCACTTTGTATTGGCTTATGATCGATCGCTTGGCCAGTTTACCAGGTTAAAAGCAGAAGCTTACTATCAGCATTTGTTTAACATAGCCGTAGAAAATGATGTGACAAGCCCCGTTTCCACATTGGTAATTGAGGGTGGCTATTTTACCGATCCGCTTGTCAACAAAGGAACTGGAAGAAATTACGGACTGGAAGTGACACTGGAACAATTTTTCCACAACAGTACTTACTTCTTAATTTCTTCATCGCTTTATGACTCCAAGTACAAAGCTTTGGATAACATTTTGAGGGATACGCGCTTCAACGGGAATTTTGGATTCAGCATAACAGCAGGTAAAGAATATGAATGGGTCAAGAACAGAACCTTTGGGCTAAATATCAGAACTATTTATAGCGGAGGATTTAGAACTACACCCATTGACTATCAGCGCTCTTCACAATTGGGTCAAACCGAATACATTAAAAGCTTAGCCTTTACTCAACAGCAGCCCAATTATTTCAGGACTGATTTTAGAGTTAGTTTAAAGCGCAATAGACCCAAATCAACTTCCACCTTGTCTTTAGATATTCAAAATGTAAGCAACCGTCAAAACCTTGGAGGCGAATACTACGAGGCCAAAAGTGGCGAAATCAAAAAATGGTATCAGCTTCCATTATTGCCTGTACTTAGTTACCGAATCGAGTTTTAAGATTTATCTGTCAGCATTGACTAGGCCAAATGGCCTACTGCAAATCCTTTTATGAATTGACGGTTAGAATGCCCTGAAAGCCGTATTTTAGGGACAACTTTTTATGGAAACCTTTCTGCGATTCTTTGAGCAAATGCCTACCTGGCAGCGATTAGGGTGGGTATTATCCTGTCTTGTCTTGTGCTGGATTTTGGAAGGAAACTATCCACTAGCTAAGCACAATTATAAAAAATGGAAACATGATGGCGTGAACCTGGTATTTTTAGGTTTTACATTCATTATTAATCTACTGTTTGGGATAGTCACTGTTGGTGTTTTTGCCTGGATGGGTGAAAAGCATATAGGTTTACTTCACTATGTGGATTTGCCCATTTGGGCTGAACTGTTGATTGCGGTAATGTTTTTGGATTTTGTAGCCCAATATTTTGTACACTATTTACTTCATCGGGTCAAGTGGATGTGGAAATTTCACATGATTCACCACAGCGACACCAAGGTGGATGCGACTACTGGAACTCGTCATCATCCAGGAGATTATTTTTTGAGAGAAGTTTTTGCCTTGATAGCCATTATCATCATTGGCGCTCCAATTGCGTTTTATTTATTCTACCGTTTCTGTACCATATTCTTCACCTACACTACCCATGCCAATATCAACATGCCCAAATGGCTGGATAAAAGCTTAAGTGTCGTTTTTATTACTCCCAATATGCACAAGTTTCATCATCACTTTGAGCGTCCATGGACAGACGCCAATTTTGGCAATATTTTTTCATTTTGGGATCGAATTTTTGGAACCATGGTATATGATGATCCTACCAAAATTAAGTATGGGCTTGATGTATTAGATGGAAACAAAGACGAAAGTATTGGCTATCAACTTCAAATTCCGCTTGATAAACGAATAAAAACAGATTACTAATTGTCTTATGAGAAACATTTCTAATGTTACCATTGAAATAATGGAACAATCCCTTGACATCAGCGGTTTCTTCATCGTCAACTAAACACGTATAAAAGATGAAAGCAATTTGGAATGGTAAAGTAATCGCTGAAAGTGAGGATACGGTAGTTATTGAGGGCAATCATTATTTCCCTATCAGTTCAATTAACAAGGGGTTTTATAAAGAATCTGCCACAAACACGGTTTGTCCCTGGAAGGGAACAGCCTCATATTACTCCTTGAATGTGGAAGGAAAGGAAAATAAGGATGCGGCCTGGTGTTACCCTCAACCAAAAGAAGCTGCCAAGGTAATAAAGGACAGGGTAGCATTTTGGAAAGGGGTAGAAGTAACAAACTAGAATTATTAAATAGCCTAACTGATATGCTTCTTGCACTGGATACTGGTAACAGTGACATCACCATTGGGCTATGGGATGGCAACTTATGGAAGTATGTGTGGAGAATTCCTACTGATTCCAATCAACAGGAACTTTTCTATGGAATAAAAATCAGGGACTATTTCTTTGAAGCAAACATAGTTATAGCGGAGATAACAACGATTGTGCTCAGCAGTGTGGTGCCTGATCTCACTGCCAAATTAAGAAATGTTATAGAAGTTGTTTTTGATAAAGAGCCCATTGTATTGGGTCCGGATATTTATAATGACCTTTCTATTGAAGTTTTAAATCCTTATGAGATTGGATCAGATTTGGTAGCAAATGCTGTAGCTGCTTATGATCACTATAAAAGGAGTTGCATCGTAGTAGATTTTGGCACCGCACTATCATTCACCACACTTTCTGATGAGGGCAGGATTTTAGGAGTTTCAATCGCACCAGGCTTAAAGACCGCTATCAAGTCACTAACACAAAATACTGCCAAACTATTTGATGTGCCTTTGGAAATGCCCAAGTCAGTCTTGGGATCGAGTACGATTACGGCTATTCAATCTGGAATTTTGTTTGGCTATAGTGGACTAGTACAGTCCATGGTAAAAGAGATACGGAGGGAGATTCAGCAGGAAATCCCCGCGATAGCCACTGGAGGATTATCCTCAATAATCACCCCGCTGAAAGACTTTTTTGACCATATTGATGCTAACTTAACATTGAATGGACTCCGCATCATAGGACAAACAATTAAGCCTTGACAGCTATTGCTATACGTCTTGAAAATGTTTCGCATCAATTTGGTGTGCAACCTATCTTCAAAAACTTAACCTTAAACATTGAGGCGAAAAAAATAACAGCCATTATAGGTAAAAGTGGTTCAGGTAAATCTACATTACTTCAAGTTATCAACGGATTAATCAGACCCTATGAAGGAGCCGTATACCTGTTTGATCAGCCATTAAATTATGAATTGATTCATCAGGTTCGACTTGGCATTGGTTATGCTGTGCAACAAGTGGGTTTATTTCCTCACTTAACAGTCATAGACAACATTACATTACCTGGAATCTTAGCCGGGTGGAGCAAAGACCAAAAAGAAAGGCGAGCTGCAGAACTAATGAATTTGGTGAATCTGGCATCATGTCATCGAGATAAGTATCCATATCAGTTGTCGGGAGGAGAGCAACAGCGTGTAGGATTATGCCGGGCTATACTATTGGATCCACCCATCATGTTATTGGATGAGCCATTTTCTTCTCTCGACCCGGATACAAAACAGGACATCCATCAAGAAGTTTTGAAACTTCAACGCAAAGAGCCCAGATGCATCGTGATGGTGACGCATGATCCCAGTGAGGCCATTAAGCTCGGAGATGTTAGATTGAAATTTGAAAAAGGAGAGTTGCGATCTCTTCAAGCATGAGGGAATGGTTAACCATATTGTTGTTAGGAATTGTGTCCTCCTTTGGATATGGACAAACGTATAAAGTAGGCGCTAAACATTTCAATGAAAACTATATACTGGCTGAAATGCTATCTCAAATCATAGAGAGCAACGGCTTTACTGTAGAAAGAAAATTTAATTTGGGAGGGACTGCTGTCTGTTTTGAAGCGCTTCGAGGCGGTGGGATAGATCTTTATCCAGAGTACACTGGATCATTGGCGGAGGAAATTTTGAAAAGCACAGAAAGACTTGATCACAATCAACTCAATGACAAATTGAAAGCTGAAATTAATATGGAGATATCTCCTTCGTTTGGCTTCAGCAACACTTATGCAATGGCAGTTAAGCCAGCTGTTGCTACAAGTAGGAACTTGTATTCCATTTCAGATTTACAGAAAGCAGACGGAATAGCAGCGGCCTTTAGTTATGAATTCTTAAAAAGAAAAGATGGATGGGATAATTTGAAAAAGGCATACGACCTTAAACTGGATCCAGTTGGTATTGAGCATGGACTCGCGTATCAGGCAATTGTGAGTGGTAAGATTGATTTAACGGATGCTTATTCCACAGATGGTGAAATAGAAAAATATGATTTACAATTGCTTGAAGATAATCTCAACTTCTTTCCTAAGTATTATGCAGTAGCGATATACAACATCAGTTTGGATTCAAATATTAAGGCCATTGCATCCAAATTGGATGGCATGATTTCTGAACAAGAAATGCAGGCGATGAATGCGGAAGTTCTATATGAGAATAAAGATTTTTATGAAGTAGCGCGATCTTTTCTGATTAGAAAGAATTTGATCACAAATGAATCTGGGAAAGCAACTTCATCAATGTGGAGTGAAATTCTGGATGCCACATGGACTCATTTGGGCATATCTGCTGTTGCATTGGGACTGGCCATTTCATTGGCAGTGCCATTAGGTGTTTTACTTTATGTATTCTCCAGTATCAGCAAACCTGTATTGTATTTTGTGGGACTACTTCAAACAATCCCATCTATCGCATTACTGGCTTTGATGATTCCCCTGTTGGGGATTGGCCTTCTTCCGGCTATCACCGCACTCTTTTTATATGCCTTATTACCGATCCTTCGAAATACAACAACCGGACTAACATCGGTAGATCCCATACTACGCAAAGTGGCTACAGGTATGGGCATGACAACGGTTCAACGACTGAGATTAATAGAGTTACCGCTAGCCATGCCCGCTGTGTTGGCGGGCATTCGCACAGCTGCAGTTATCACAATCGGTACAGCGACTTTAGCTGCATTTATTGGAGCTGGTGGATTGGGAGAATTCATTGTCACTGGGTTAGCGCTTAACAGTACGCAATTGATTCTTCAAGGCGCCATTCCTGCAGCGGTTTTGGCGATAGTTGTTGAGTTTGTTTTTGAATTGATAGAGAAAATATTAATTCCAAAGCACCAAAGAACTTATGGCGGAAATTAATTTATCTTCTGTACACCTGAGACCGCAGGTCACCTCCCAGATGAAGTTGTACGCCAAAAGAAGCTTGTAAGGGAACGTGATCAAAAAAGGCATCATTGGGCATGGCCGCATTGAGACCAACCTGAAAATTTCCAAAAAGATTGCCAGCCATTTTAAATCGCGCGGTTATAGCTGGTTCGAAAAAGAGATGGCCTTTTTCATCGGGCTTTTCAATAATAAGATCAGATTGAAATTCTGTATAAGTGACATAACTAACTCGTGGTGTAAAAAATAAATTGAAGTTAGCATTGTTTGTACCAAAGGACGGTTGCAAAAATAGCTTATGATATTTTCCAGTAACAATAACTTCCTGTTGTCCCAGCCCTAAAAATCCATACTGTCCGGTGGTGGTTCCTTCACCCAGGCCGTAGCCAACATAAAGTTCAAATCGATTATTTCGGTTTGCTTTGAAGTAGCCTAATCCACCGTCAATGTAGTTGCCTTTGCGTTTGAATGTTTGATTGGGATCCTGCGGGTCATTACGTGTTTCATTGATGAACGAATAATTACCCATCAGTCCGAAATTGTCCGAAATCGATACACCTCCCTGCACGTCTACACCCGTGCCAACCACAACCGAACCTTTGAATTCGCCCTGTCCGTTGAACATAAGTACATTCCTGGTATTGGGTACATACATAGGAGCGCATGATGAGAGTATCGCAACCGTGATCAAGATCAGACTAAAGCGCATCAGACAAATAATTAAGGATTGAATATACTATTTAAGGCGATTGTATTTCTTTAAAACTTCAATTAATAGATCATGTGGGATGGCATATACCTTATTCCCATCTCTCCCTTCCATGTTCTCTGCGGCTATCATGGCATTCACGATTGATTCCTCAGTGGCCTGAGCAACGGCTTCGAAGAATGGATTGATCATTTCATTGGGGAACATTTTTATGTTGGCCAGCTTATCCATTGAGCGTATTTCCGGATTAGCAGTTGAAAATGCGATGAAAATATCACCTGAAGAATTTCCTCCTCTTCCCCCCATGACACCAATTCCTAAAGCGACTCGCTTAACTAAACGATTTAATTGATGAGGTAAAAGTGGGGCATCGGTGGCTGCCACTACGATGATAGATCCTTCATCTTCGTCAGGTTTTCCAGCCGTGGGTCTTAAGTCAGTTATTTCTCTGCCTACAGGAACTCCGGCAATCATTAACTGATCACGAGATCCATAATTGGCTTGTACCAGCACGCCAACTGTGTAAGTCCCAATAGTTGTTTTCACAATACGTGATGAGGTACCGATGCCGCCTTTAAAGCTATGCACGATCATGCCTGTTCCACCCCCTACATTTCCTTCTGCAACTTTGCCACTTTTAGCACTTTCCATGGCTTCGAAGACATCTTGTTGCTTAACATGGAACCCATTAATATCATTAAGAAACCCGTCCCAGGTTTCGGCAACGACAGGCAAACTATAATCCCCTGAGTAGTCGCCATCTCCTGTTTTCTTATTCACATACCATTGAATAACTGCATCGCGGACAGTGCCAACACTATGTGTATTGGTTATTAAAATAGGGGAGCCTAAACAACCGGACTCATTGATCCACGTAGTACCTGTCATTTCTCCATTACCGTTGAGGGTAAACCAAGAGGCAAAAACACGGTCCATGGATGATTTTCCCAGCGGAAAAATGGCGGTTACTCCTGTGCGAACGGGTCCTTTGCCCACTTCGAGTTTTCCGCTTCCCTTGATTATTGTTTTGTGACCAACTTCGACACCGGGGACATCCGTGATCGCATTGTATGCTCCGGGAGTACCTTCAAATGGAATTTTCAAATCTCTGGCGCGCGGCTTTTGTGTTTGACCAAAGCTGGCGATTGAGATTAAAATTAATAGTAGTAAGGGTAGGGAACTTGTCTTCATAGGGATTAATAAGCTATTTCGAGTGAACTTAGTTGTGTAAATTACCTAGAAATGATAAGGAATGAAATTGTGCTTTTCCTCTTGTAAATAGGGCGTAGGCTTTAAACGAATATTATTCAAAATGATGAGATATGAAATTTAATACGGAAGCAATAAATCTACTCATTAAATCCCGAAGGTCTGTTTTTCCTAAAGATTACCTGCAAGACGAGAAGGTTGATGATCACATTGTAAATCAATTGCTGGAGAATGCGAACTGGGCACCCAGCCATAAGCTAACTGAGCCATGGCGTTTTGTGGTTTTTAGTAACGATGGGCTTTTCAAACTGGCTGAATTTCAAGCAGATTGTTACAAAAGGGTTACAGAAAAAGATGGAAGTTTTAGAGAAGAACGCTATCAAAATTTAAAAACTAAACCTTTGCAATCCTCTCATATTATTGCCATAGGGATGAAAAGAGATCCTGAGAAAAGAGTTCCCGAGATAGAAGAAATTGGAGCCGTGTTTTGTGCGGTACAAAATATGTACCTCACGGCAACAGCCTATGGAATCGGATGTTATCTTAGCACGGGAGGAGTTACCTATTTTGAAGGGGCCAAGGAATTTTTTGGATGGGGGAAAGAGGATAAGTTAATTGGATTTTTAAACATGGGAGTGTCAAAATCAGAACCCTTATCAGGTAAGAGAAGGCCAGTGGAAGAAAAAGTTAGATGGATTAGCTAAAATTTGACATATGAATCACGTACCCACACAAGACGATTTATTACAAACTCATGAAAGAATAAAGTCGTATGTCCATCAAACAGCCGTAATGACTTCTGCCAGCATTGATGCGATATCGGGATGTCAAATATTTTTTAAGTGTGAAAATTTTCAAAAGATCGGAGCATTTAAAGCCAGAGGTGCTATGAATGCGGTATTAAGCTTATCTTCAGAAGAAAGAGCCAAGGGTGTGGCTACACATTCTTCAGGCAATCATGCACAAGCATTGGCACGTGCCGCCAAAATCATGGGAGTAAGCTCTTATATCGTAATGCCAAAAACAGCTCCGGAAATTAAAAAGAAGGGGGTAAGGGCTTTTGGGGGAATTATTACTGAATGCGAGCCAACTTTAGAAGCCAGAGAGTCAACTCTGGCCAAGATGATAGCTGAAACGGGAGCAACAGAAATTCACCCATTTAATAACTACGATGTGATTGCAGGACAAGGGACGGCTGCCATCGAATTATTTGATAATGCAGGGGATTTGGACTTTATGCTTGTGCCAGTTGGTGGTGGTGGATTACTCAGTGGCACCTTATTGGCAGCAAAGTATTTTTCTCCCAAAACAAAAGTGATAGCTGGAGAGCCGGTTGGTGCCGATGACACTTATCGGTCGCTGCAAAGCGGAAAAATAGAGCCTAGTCAGGCGAATACAATAGCGGATGGACTGCTTACTTCATTAGGGGACAAAACCTTTCCTCTTATAAAAGAAATGGTGACGGAAGTGATCACCGTAACGGATGAAGAAATTATCTCAGCAATGAGGTTAATTTGGGAGCGCATAAAAATAATTGTAGAGCCCTCATGTGCCGTTCCATTTGCCGCAGTGTTAAAAGAAAAAGAAAAATTTTCCGGCAAACGAGTGGGTATTATTTTATCCGGTGGTAACGTGGATATGGAAAGAGCTTTTAAGCTCTTCGATTCAGTAAAAAAGTAATACCCGGCTTAATTCCCCTTCTTGAATTTGTCAAACTTGGATTCTTCCCTTTTGGGAAACACATTATCATTGGCATTGACATCGGCTGTCTCGTGATTGGGATCAATGACAATGCTCACTACTTCTTTCTCCTTGAGAAACACTTTGGTTACCTGATTTTCATTAAGTCTCCAAATTTCTGCCGGGATTTTCTCTATTTCCTTTGACCCATCTTTATACGTCCATTCGATAATTATCGGACTGATAAGACCTCCGGAATTTTTAAGAGTAAGTTCATAGATATTTTTGCCCCGAACCTTTGACCGTACTTCACCTTCATTAATTCTACTTCTGAAATCGCGATAGGTAGTTTCATCTGTATTTTCAACAGAAAGTGGCTGAGGACCTGCGTTAAAATCTGAGGCTTTGCCCGATTTTGAATTCACTGTTAGGTCACCTTGATTCACCGTTACCGTTTTCTTTTCCGGATCTGCTTGTACTTCTTTCATTTGAAACCACTTCACATTATCGAGCGTAAGGTCTACGTTGTCAGTGGTGTAGAACCAGCCTCTCCAAAACCAATCCAAATCGGTAGCGGAAGCGTCTTCCATGGTTCGGAAAAAGTCTGCAGGTGAAGGATGCTTGAAGGCCCATCTTTCGGAGTATTCTTTAAATGATTTATCAAAAATTTCTGGACCTAAAATAGTTTCTCTCAAGATGACAAGGGCCGCAGAGGGTTTGGTATAGCCATTAGGGCCAAAGCTTGATGCTTGATTATCTGACTGAGCCATGATGGGCCGCATGATATTTTTATCCCCTTTCATAAAGGGAATAATTCCTTTAGGTGTGCCATTGCTAAGGTCAAATCCATCATAGCGGGTGCGAAGGGTTTCATGCTCAAGAAAAGTATTTAAGCCTTCATCCATCCAGGTCCACTGTCTTTCGTCAGAATTAATAATCATCGGGAAAAAGTTGTGGCCCACTTCGTGAACGATTACGCTTACCATGCTTTCTAGTGTGCGCTGAGAGTAATTTCCTTTTTCATCTGGTCGGCCATAATTAAAACAAATCATGGGATACTCCATTCCCTGATCTGCGGTGTGCACTGAGTAGGCGGTTGGATAAGGATAATTAACACTTCTTGCAGAGTACACCTCCAATGTATTTTTGATCGCCTTCGTTGATTCCTTTTCCCAAAGCGGATTTCCTTCCTTGGGGTATAGTGATTGAGCCAAAGGAGTTTTGTCACCTACTTTAACGGCCATCGCATCCCAGATGAATTTGCGTGAGGCAGCAAATGCAAAGTCACGAACATTTTCGGCTTGAAAATTCCAGGTACTTGTTTTCCTGGATCTTGATTTTTCGTTTTTTCTGGCTTCAGCTTCTGTAACAATGAACACGGGCTTATCAAAAGTTTTTTGTGCCCTGCTGAAACGTTCCAGTTGTTCCTTGCTCAATACATTTTGTGGGTTCTGCAACCAACCTGTTGCTCCTACAATAAAATCGGAGGGAACGGTAATCTTTACTTTATAATTACCAAAGGTTAGTGCATACTCACCGGAGCCTAAAAACTGTTTGTTTTGCCATCCTTCATAATCATCAAACACGCACATGCGTGGAAACCATTGAGCACAGGTATAAACTCTATTATCGTCCTTAGGAAAATATTCGTATCCACCTCGCTCATCAAATTTCATTCTATCATACTCGCGATAATTCCACGCTACAGAAAATTGATATTGCTCACCAGAGCTCAAAGGAGTTGGAAGATCGACACGCATCATAGTGAAATTGATCGTGTAAGGAAGATCTTTGCCCGTGTTGGCATCTTTTACCGACTGGATTCTATACCCTCCGTCATAGTCATATCCATATCCTCCCAATGCTTCTGCTAGAAATTTAGCAGGAACAGAATCGCGAATAATATTATTGCTCGTTTTATCAGTTATGTTGCCAGCTGATAATTTGTTTTGATCCAACTGCATCCATAAAAAACGCAGCGTTTCAGGAGAGTTGTTGTAGTAAGTGATTGTTTCAGTTCCGCTAATGAGTTGAGTTTCATCATTAAGGTTCACTTCAATGTCGTAGTCAGCTTGTTGCTGCCAATAGTTTGGCCCTGGCGCACCGGAGCTGCTGCGATAACTATTGGGTGTGGGGAGTGCCGAGCCTAATTGCTCAAATTTTCCCTGCCAGTTTTGTTGACCGAATGCTGATCCAGACAAAAGTAGAATCAAGTAAAAAATTGACCGCATAATTCCGTAATTCATGGATAATGAAAGAAGTCATTTCGTTCAATGAAATGACTTCAATTATGATTTGTAAAAGTAATACTAATTTCCCTTTTTCTTCAGCTCTTCAAACTTAGCCCCTTTATTGATCTTTGGAAACACATTATCCTCAGTGTTTACGTCCGCGGTTTCCTTTAAAGGATCAATTACTATGCTCACCACTTCCTTATTCTTGACAAATACCTTGGTGATCTTATTTTCGTTGAGCCGCCAGATTTCAGCGGGTATTCGTTCAATCTCCTTTGTCCCGTCTCTGTAAGTCCATTCGATAATTACCGGCATAATTAGGCCGCCTTTATTGCTAAGGGTGACTTCATAAAGATTTTTGTCCTGAAGTTTACTCATAACAGCCTTATCGTCAATACGGTTTTGAAATTCGCCATAGAATGAAGCATCCGCTGGTATAACACTAAAGGGTTGTGGTCCATCATTAAAGTTGTCTGGATTCTTTTCTCCCCCTCCAGCGATGGCCAAGTCACCTTTCTTTACATTCTTGCCTCTGTTCTCCAGGTTAGTTTCTTCTTTTTTCACCTGATACCATTTTACAGCATCCACTGAAATGTCGGTGTTATCAGTCGAGTAAAACCAACCTCTCCAAAACCAGTCCAGGTCAACGGCAGAAGCATCTTCCATAGTACGGAAAAAGTCGGCTGGTTTTGGATGCTTGAATGCCCATCGCTGTGAATACTCTTTGAAAGATTTGTCAAATAGTTCAGGGCCCATTACCGTTTCTCTTAAGATGTTTAGCGCAGTGGCTGTTTTGGCATACTGCTCGGCTCCATATTGAATTATGTTTTCTGCGCTTGTCATTAAAGGTCGTTGCGTTTCCCGGTCACCTTTCATATAGCCTACAATCATTTCAGCCGGCCCTCTGCGCTGCGGCATGTCAGGATAGTGTTCAACCTGTGTGAGATACTGAACGAACGTATTAAAACCTTCGTCCATCCAACCCCATTGGCGTTCATCTGAATTGATAATCATAGGGAAAAAGTTGTGTCCCACTTCGTGTACAATCACTCCAATCATGGCCCATTTGGTTCGATCAGGAATGGTGCCATCAGGTTGAGGTCTTCCTCCGTTAAAACAAATCATGGGGTATTCCATTCCAATGTTGGCCATGTGTACAGAAATGGCAACGGGATAAGGATAATCTAACGAGTACTTTGAATAAGTAGTTATTGTGTTTTTAACGGCCTTGGTGGACTCACGTTCCCACAAAGGATTTCCTTCCTTGGGATAGTAAGACATAGCCAGTGAGGTTTTGTCACCAATCTTAACGGCTTGGGCATCCCAAATAAATTTTCTGGAACTTGTGAAGGCAAAGTCACGCACATCATTACCTATATACTTCCATGTTTTCTTTTGTTTTGATTTTGACTTTTCGCGAAGTATAGCTTCTTCCTGGGTGGAAACAATAATCGGCTTGTCAAAAGATTGTTTAGCCTGCTCGAAACGCTCGATTTCTTTCTTGGAAAGTACTTCCTGTGGATTTTGTAAGACTCCGGTCGCACCAACTAAGTGGTCGGCAGGAACGGTGATGTTTACTTTGTAATTTCCAAAAGATAGTGTGAACTCTCCCTGACCAAGGAATTGCTTATTTTGCCATCCTTCATAGTCATCGTAAACGCACATGCGAGGAAACCAATGGGTGATTCCATAAATGTAGTTGTCGTCAGCAGGGAAGTATTCCATTCCGCCCCTTCTGCCAGCTTCTCTTTCATTGAGCCTGTCACTAACAGGGTATGACCACCCAACATTAAATGAAAATTTTTCTCCGGTTTTAAGCGGCTTGGGTAGGTCAACACGCATCATGGTGCCATTAATAAAATTCGGCAAATCTTTTCCCGCTTCATCTTTTACAGCACTTATGGTATAACCGCCCTTGTAGTCTCCGTAAAGGTCAAGGTCGCGTTGTAGTTGATCGGTGGAAACCGTGATATCGAGGCTGTTTGTTTTAATTTTATCCGTGTCATTTCCTTCCGCCAGAATATTTTGGTCCAATTGTAGCCATAAGTACTTCAGTTGATCTGGTGAATTGTTAGTATAAGTAATGGTTTCCTGACCAGTGATCACATGTGTTTCATCATTCAACTCTACATCAATCACATAGTCTGCCTGTTGCTGCCAGTATTTATAACCGGGGGCTCCAGAAGCTGAGCGATAACTATTTGGCGTGGGTAGTTCCTGTCCAAGCTGCTCAAATTTTCCTTTCCAGGATTCTTGGGCCATAATGGGAGTAATGAAAAAGATCAAAACCAACCCTAAAATATTTTTCATAGTAATGCTTTTAAAAATTTTTGTCTAAATAATTAGTTCCCCTTGTTTCTCAGCTGGTCAAACTTGCTGGGCTTATTGCTTCTTGGAAAAGTGTTGTCATCAGTATTAATATCTGCCATTTCGCCTATTGGATCAACAATCAAACTGGTTACTTCTTTATCCTTCACAAAGACTTTAGTAATTTTTTGTTCATCGATTCTCCAGATCTCAGCAGGAAGTCGCTCGATTTCTTGCGAACCATCTTTAAATGTCCATTCTAAAACAACAGGCATTACCAAGCCTCCTTTATTGCTAAGGGTTACCTCGTAAAAGTTCTTCCCTTTCATTTTTTCAATGATGGACTTGTCGTCAATCCGGTTGGTAAACTCGCCATAAAGTCGGGCATCAGTTTCTATCAAGCTAAAAGGCTCGGGTCCATTATTGAAATTTCTTGAATTATTGGCTCCACTGTCACCACTGGCCAGGTCTCCTGTTTTCACATTTTTAGTTTTATTTTCAAGCTTTTGATCTGACTCGCGCAGTTTATACCAGCGCACATTATCTATAGATTGGTCCACGTGATCAGTAGTATAAAACCATCCCCTCCAAAACCAATCCAGATCAAATGCAGATGCGTCTTCCATGGTCCTGAAGAAGTCGGAAGGTTTTGGATGCTTAAAAGCCCATCGTTGCGCGTATTCTTTGAAAGCATGGTCAAACATCTCTGGCCCCATTACCGATTCTCTTAAAATATTAAGTGCGGTTGCTGCTTTGCTATATTGCTCACTACCAATTTGTACTACATTTTCTCCGCTGGTCATAAGCGGCCGCATGGTTGATTTATCTCCTTTCATATAAGGGACGATAGTAGAGGCAGACCCCCTCCGCGCTGGCATATCCTGGTAATTTTCATTTTGTGTGAGGTATTGCACGAAGGAATTCACTCCTTCATCCATCCAGGTAGATTCACGCTCATCATTGTTGATAATCATGGGAAAGAAATTATGACCGACCTCATGCACAATCACTCCAATCATTCTCCACTTTGTATTTTCGGAATAGCTGCCGTCTTTATTTGGCCGCCCGAAGTTGAAACAGATCATAGGGTATTCCATTCCTATGCTAGCCGCATGCACAGAGATTGCTACCGGATACGGATAGTCGATCGTAAATTTTGAATAAGTAGTGATGGTATTTTTTACGGCCTTGGTTGATTCCCTTTCCCATAAGGGATTACCTTCTTTTGGATAGAAAGACATAGCAAGTGGCGTCTTGGTTCCTATTCTTACAGCTTGAGCATCCCAGATAAATTTACGGGAAGTAGCAAATGCAAAATCGCGAACATCTTCTGCGTGAAACTCCCATGTTTTCTTTTCTTTTGATCTCGTTTTTTCTCTGGCTATCGCTTCTTTTTCAGTAGTAATGATTACCGGAGCGTCAAATGAGGTTTTGGCTTTTTCAAAACGACTTTGCTGTTCTGCTGTTAATACTTCTTTGGGATTTTGGAGCACTCCGGTCGCTGCCATGATGTGGTCCGCAGGCGTGGTGATTCGTACTTTGTAATTGCCGAATACAGTAGCAAATTCAGACCTTCCCAGAAATTGTTTATTCTGCCAGCCAACCAGGTCATCATAGACGCACATCCTAGGAAACCACTGAGCGATGGTGTAAACATAATTTTTATCTTCCGGGAAATACTCCAATCCGCTTCTTCCACCCATTGCCATTCTATCGTTGATGTTATATGACCAATCGATCATGAACGAAAATGATTCGCCTCGGTTCAATGGCTTTGGTAAATCAACGCGCATCATGGTGGCGTTGATGAAATACTTCAATGGATTGCTATCCGTTCCTTTGACTGATTTTATTTTATAGCCTCCTTCAAAATCATACAGTCCGAGATCGCCAGCGATTTCTTTAGTCGAAGTACTATCTTTAATTGAATTGGGTTTCGTCTTTCCGGTATTGCTGTTCTTATCAAAAAGATTTTGGTCAAGCTGAAGCCACAGGTAGTTTAATTCATCGGGTGAGTTATTGTGGTAGGTAATGGTTTCCGATCCGGTGATGCTTTGATTTTCATCATTAAGTTCTGCGGTAATTACATAGTTGGCTTGCTGTTGCCAGTACTCAGGACCTGGAGATCCTGATCCGGTACGAAATTCATTGGGGGTTGGCAATATCTGTCCGAGTTGTTCAAACTTCCCTTGCCATTGCGCGGTTTGTGCATTCGCAAAGGCACATAGTAAAACGCCAATAATGGAAACGTATCTAGTCATGAGAAATAATTTTCAGTATATGAATTTTGTTCTGTTCACCAGTAAATAGTGTCTTTAATTAATATAAGTGCGATTCCCGCGATCCCCGAGGAGATCACCATTTTCCAATCTCTTCTGGAAATATTGACGAGGTCAACTAAAATGAAACCAGAACCCATAAATATGCCAACAATGATTACTTGGCCGAATTCGAGACCTAAATTAAATGCCAGCAGTTGCATGGCAACAGACTGGTCTTTTCCCAAAATAGCCTTCAAGTAATTTGAAAAGCCCATTCCATGGATCAATCCAAACGTCAACGCTAACAGATAGTTGGTATGTATGGGTCTTGATGATATTTGATCTTCTTTTCTAAAAAGATTGCCAAATGCAGTTAAGAAAATAGTCACCGGGATAAGAAACTCTACTAGCTTGGCATTTACAGAAATGATATCCAAAGTGGCGAGGGCCAAAGTGATGGAGTGGCCAATGGTAAAAGCGGTAACCAGAATGAGTATTTTTTTCCAGTCGCGCATGATGTAAACTGCACAGAGGGCCACCACAAAAAGG
>DATCZR010000173.1:0-7602 GCA_036525835.1 Cyclobacteriaceae bacterium | reverse complement strand
CGTGGAGCCGTGGATGCCATACCCATGGCAGCGGATCGAAAAGTAATGGACAACAGTGCTCATGCTACTTTAAAAGTCTTCAAAAAGAGCGGCCATTTTATTTTTATAGAGGAGAACAAGAAGTTTACTACTGAGGTGAAGCAGTTTATTAAGTGACAGTCCCGTCTCCAGCAATCGATTAAAAAGTTCAAAAAAAGAGATATAATCCACTCATTGAACAAAATGACGTTTATATTTGCAACTCTTTTCCAGAAATAGGCCAAACGGGCTGATTTGAGAAAGAATAACTTAGCTTGAGTCTACCTTCAAACAAATTGGAGAGGTGGGTGAGTGGCTGAAACCAACAGTTTGCTAAACTGTCGTACGGGTTAAACTGTACCGGGGGTTCGAATCCCCCCCTCTCCGCCAAACTTCGCTTTCAGCGCCATTGCAGCGCGATGGCTTTGTTTGGCTGGCTGGAGCAGTAAACATGCAAAATGTGGTTTGTATCCGTTCTTAAAAGTATTGACCATCCCTTCCTATAGGTTGGAATGACCCGGGATATCGAAAAGAGGTTATGTTCTCATAATGCCAAGTTGAATCAATCAACCAAGTATTATGCCCCTTATGATCTGGTGTTTTACCTGGCCGTAAAAACTAAAAATAAGGCCATAGCATTAGAAAAATACGTTAAAGGTGGATCAGGAAAGGCGTTCATAAAAAGACATTTTATCAACGCCTCAGGTGAAAGACCGAGAAGCCATAGAAAAGCTGGCGGAGCCTGACGAAGCTATGGCGAAAGGAATTAGGGTAAGAAAGCGAAGTCAGGGTCCGGTAGCTCAACTGGATAGAGCATCAGCCTTCTAAGCTGACGGTTCGGGGTTCGAGTCCCTGCCGGATCACAAAAAAGGCCTAAAAAAGCCATAATTAGCCTAAGAAGCTACTTACACAAAAGATGGCAGCTACATGGGCAGAGTAACAGGGTGGAATTGGGGGGCAAATGAAATTTAAGTTCGGGGCGTAGCGCAGTCCGGTAGCGCACCTGGTTTGGGACCAGGGGGCCGCAGGTTCGAATCCTGCCGCCCCGACAATCAAAAGACCTCAGGTGAAAGCCTGAGGTTTTGTTTTTTCCGACCGAGTCAAGCGCAGCTTGGGTGAGGGTAGAAAAAAACAAAACAAGCGAATCAAATGAGCCGGCTTTTGATTGAATCCCACCCATTTGAGGATCAGCGCAGCTAATCCTGCTAACTTTAAAATGACTTAACCACAGCTTGAGCGAGGGTAGCAAAAACAAGCGAATGAAATGAGCGGGCTTTTGGGTTATTTTTTTGGTTTGAATCGTATGAATGCATACATAGCGTGGAGGAGAATAATGAATTTTGAGAATCTTAAGAAGATACTGCTGCTATTGGTGATTCTGCTTGGTCTCTCAATTCATTCACAAGCACAACCTCCAAGTCCATGCAGTAGTCCGAACCCACCCCCTAGTTGCACTGGCGGTCGTGGCCCTTGCGATGGAGCCAATCCACCAGCGTGGTGTTCCACCGTCCCAATTGATGCAAGCTTGTTAGTAATCATTGGAGCAATCGGGGGGGCCATACTGGTCCATCGCAGGGCAAAGCCAAGGTATGAATGAGACCGGTAGTGTTATTTGCGCACCAGCCTTTTCACCTCATCGGTCATCGTGCATAAGAATAGGCATGAGCAGAACCTTCCACAGGAATAATCGAAGCAAATTCAGCATAGCAAAGTGCTGCAAATCCACAGCCCAATCCGGCTACAACGAAGGAAATTGCCAAAGCGGGGCCCGCGTACTCTTTTGCCGCCAGGCCTGTCATTACAAAAATGCCGGCCCCAATAATGCAACCTATTCCTAATGTGGTAAGTGACCATTTTCCCAGCTCTCGTTTCAGCCCACTTCGCTTCATGTCTTCCTCGTACATAGCCAGTGTCTTCCTGGCTTTCCATTGTACGGCCATTAGCTAAGTTTAAGCATAATGAATGCGGCAATGAATAAAATGGCTACGAATATGACGAAGCCAAAACGGCTAATAAATTCTAATGTACTTTTCATGAATTTTAATGTTAATATTTCAGAATCAAGTTTTTATTAAGAAGTGGGCCTGCCACTTCATTCAAAGCCCAAATATTATTGATAGTATGGAATTCCCTAGATAGAATTCCTAGCTAAAATAAAAAGCAATAAATAGATGCCCGCTATTTGGGCTTCGTACAGATTAAGCAGAGACCTATGGGCCCTGGTGGGAAATGTAGACGTAGAAATTATTCCAATAATGTGTGGCCACACGCAGGGAATATTTCAATATGGATTCCTTTTTAAATAATTCAACGAATTTAATTTCTTGCTTTCCAAAAGCTTGAATTTTGGTTGCGAGAGAGTGGCCAAATGATTCTGCTGCTGCCTCCCGAAGTAATGCTACTCCCTGGGTAATGCTTACGATGGAAGTTTTATTTCCGTCCGTAGACGAGGAAAGCAATTTGTCTGAAAAACAATTGAGGGCAAGAAGAGCCACGAAAATCGTAGCTGATAGAAAAGCTTTGACCGATTTTTCGCGAAACGCCCAGGTTGCCATAGGAAAAGATTATACAAAGTAGATTAAAATCGGCTGTATTAACCAAGGGAAAGATCAAATTAAGTTTTTGGGCCCTGAATTCCATTGGAAACCTGGGGTTCAAATCCGATCCACCCCCGGGATTTTATTCCCCCGGTGTGGCTGGCAGGCCGCCTTTTAACTCAATGGCTATAAGGCTGAATGGATTGAAAAAAAAAGATGAGCGCCACCAAAATCAATAATCAATTTCCTCCATCTTTACTTTGAATCCCATTTTTATGTACACAATCATTATAGTAGTCTTCATTATCGGCTACCTGTTTATCGCGCTGGAGCACACCACCCAAATCAACAAGACAGCCATTGCCATCGTAACCGGGATTTTATGCTGGACATTGTTCATGTTTTCCGATCAGACAGAAGGGTTGCTGAATAGCGGCGACTATCAGGACTTCCTCAGCATTTCGCAACTTGAACGGGGGGCAGATCAGATCGGCACCCTCTCCCCAAACGAACTGCACAGGGGATTCGTCACCTATTCGTTGTCAGAACACCTTGGGGAAATTGCACAAATTCTCTTCTTCCTGCTTGGTGCAATGACCATCGTTGAGTTGGTGGATGCGCATCATGGGTTTAAGTTTATCACTGACAAGATCACGACCAAAGACCCTCGCATCTTATTGTGGATTATATGCTGGATCACTTTTTTTCTTTCCTCCATACTTGACAACCTGACCACGACCATTGTCATGGTTTCGCTGATTCGTAAACTTATTCCAAGTAAAGAAACCAAATATTTTTTTGTCAGCATGGTGGTTATCGCTGCCAATGCGGGCGGTGCGTGGACTCCCATTGGGGATGTGACCACTACAATGCTCTGGATTGGTGGGCAAATTACTTCATTGAATATCATGAAGGCGCTTTTCTTACCGAGCCTGGTGTGTATGTTCGCCCCGTTATTGCTGCTAAGCTTTACCATGAAAAAAACGACCGAGGAGCCAAGTGCAGCTGAAAGTGCCATGGTAAATGATAGTGGCCGGCACGGAAAATTAATGTTGTTTCTAGGAGTTGGCGCATTGGTTTCAGTGCCCATTTTTAAAACACTAACACACATGCCTCCCTATAGTGGCATACTTTTAGGACTTGGGTTGTTATGGATCGTATCCGAACTTATCAATCCTGACATGGACGAGGCCCTCAAAAAACATTATACCGTAGCCGGCGCCTTATCGAGGATTGACGTGCCCAGTGTATTGTTCTTCCTGGGCATATTACTTGCTGTTGCTTCGTTGGAATCAATGCAGATATTGAAGCAACTTGCCCTATCGCTCGATTCCATTTTTGGGGATCAGCGAATTATCATCACCCTCATAGGTTTATTGTCTGCTATTGTAGACAACGTGCCCCTTGTGGCAGCCAGTATGGGCATGTACGATCCTAATCTGTTTCCAACAGATCATATGATTTGGGAATACCTTGCTTATTGTGCCGGTACAGGAGGAAGCATATTAATTATTGGCTCGGCAGCCGGCGTGGCCGTGATGGGTATGGAAAAGGTAAACTTCATTTGGTACATTAAGAAGATCAGTTTATTGGCCTTACTTGGATACGGGGCAGGTGCCCTGGTGTATATTGGTCAACATTCATTTATTAGTTAACGCGACTCTTACAATTTATGCCAAGCGAAATTTGAAATTATGTTTATAGCCTTGCTGCTGTTGGTGGCTGGTCTTGCCATACTAATAAAGGGGGCTGATCTGTTGATCAGTGGTGCCTCCTCCACGGCAAAGAAATACGGGATCTCCAACCTCACCATTGGACTGACTGTGGTGGCATTTGGCACTTCCATGCCAGAACTGATCGTTAGCCTGATCGCTGCAGTCAATGGCCAAAGCGATGCTTCCTTTGGAAACGTAATAGGCAGCAATAACTTCAACCTGCTATTTATCCTTGGAATATCCGGAATCATCTATCCACTTACGGTTCAGAAAAATACTGTGAAGTATGAGATACCCATTTCATTGATGGCGGCCGTCATTCTTTTTTTATTGGTCAACGACAGGCTACTCTGGCAGGTAGACAAAAGCACCTTAAGCCGTTTTGATAGTGCTCTTTTGCTATTGTTCTTTGTTGGATTCATGTTCTACATTTACCGCACCATGTCCAGCGCAAATGATTTGGGAGAAGCGAGTCCAATTCAAATTTATAGTACTCCTGCTTCCATCGGACTGATTGCTGTTGGTGTGGTCATGCTTATTGGCGGAGGAACCCTGGTGGTGAACAATGCTATTTTAATGGCTAACCACTTTGGCTTAAGTGAAAAAATCATTGGCCTCACGATTTTAGCAGCCGGAACCTCTCTCCCCGAACTGGCCACTTCTGCAGTAGCCGCCTATCGTAAGAATACTGATATCGCGATTGGGAACGTGGTAGGTTCTAACATCTTCAATATCTTTTTCATCCTTGGTATTACCGGGGCTGTTAATCCAATCGTCTACAACCCCAGCCTGAACTTTGATATTTATGTCCTGTTGGCATCCACCCTTCTCTTAATGATTTTTATGTTTACCTTAAGTCAGCGAAAGCTGGATAGATGGGAAGCCATTATAATGCTGATAAGTTATGTTGCTTATACTATTTTCCTAATAGGAATGGAATAGGGGTCGGTATATAAAGGGAGTGATTGCTACAACATTGGTATGAATGTTTCAATTGGAGTAGCTGTCGGGGATCTTCCCAAGCAAAAAAGCCCGGCTTCTTGGCCAGGCTTTATTATTTTGCGACAATTCCGATATTAGCTTACTAACTCTACGTTAACCGCATTCATTCCCTTCTTTCCGCGCTCAACCTCAAATTTTACTTTGTCGTTCTCTCTGATCTCATCAATCAAACCTGATTCATGAACAAAAATGTCTTCAGTTGAATCCGATGGTTTAATGAATCCGAAACCTTTGGTGTTGTTGAAAAATTTTACTACTCCTTCTTGCATTGTATTAATTGTTTATTGGTTATTATTTATTGTGTTCTGTGTTGATTAATTGATAAAAGTGAAGGCCTTCCCTCCTTTTCCTGCCCGACCGGTTCTTCCAATTCGATGGATGTAACTGTCGAAGTCGCGCGGGGGCTGAAAGTTGATCACATGCGTGACGGCTGAAATATCCAGACCACGAGCTGCCACATCGGTAGCAATCAGGCCCTGGATCTTTCCAGACTTGAAGTCATTCAATGCTTTCAAGCGATAGTTCTGTGATTTATTGCCGTGTATTTCGTCTACGCGAATGCCTGCCAGGTGCAGGTTTTTTCTCACGTTGCTCACGCCCCGTTTGGTTTCGGCAAATACGATCACTTTTTCGAATGACTTATCGCGGAACATGTTCACCAAAATATCCATCTTCTTCTCTCCTTGCTTCACGCTGATGATTTCCTGGTCGATGTGATCACCCGTTGTCTTTCCTTTGGAGACCCGCACGGCTACCGGCTCATGCAATAAAGATTCAATCAATTTCTTCTGATTGATTTCTTCCGTAGCTGAGAATAGCACCGTTTGTTTGCGGTTGGTCATATGCGTAAGCATAAACTTGATGTCCTTCAAAAACCCCATGTCCAGCAGCCGATCAAATTCATCGAGTACGAGGGTTTTGAAATCCTTGAAATGAAGTGCATTTTGACGAGCCAGGTCGATCAAACGTCCCGGTGTGCCGATAATAATATGATTGGGTCTTCTCAATCGGGAAATATCTCTGCCTACGCTGGTGCCTCCAATGAAGCAGGCACTGGACAGGTTTAAACCCTTGGTGATTGTCTTAAACTCCTCCTCCACCTGAACGGCCAGTTCACGGGTAGGCAGCACGATCAATACTTGAAATCCTGCTGGTTTACCTAAAAGGTTATTGACGATGGGCACTAAAAAAGCGGCCGTCTTTCCTGTGCCTGTCTGGGCAATGCCCATGACGTCACGTCCTTCCAGCACAGGCTGAATGGCCCGTTCCTGAATTTCGGTTAAGTGTATATAGCCCTTGCTGAGCAAGTTGGCTTTGATCCTTTTGTCGACAGGTAGCTCCTCAATCTTCACTGAGGGGATAAAAGTGGCTTCGCTTTGCGGTGTTGCTTTTTTTACAAATAAGCGAGGATCAATGGTGCTTACGGCAGGTCCTTTACGGTTGGGTGATTGTTTTCGGTGATTTGATCCAGGGTTGGCCCCTGGTCTTCTTTTTCTTCTTAAATTCATTTTGTCTGTTAAAAATAATTCTGCCCCTTTAGTTGTTAGCGCTACTTAAAGCGCTGTACAGCAATGTGTTGGATAACTTTTATCCGGGCAAACATGATCTTCAGCAAACAAAAATTGGGAGTAGATAGAACTTTCCTTTAAGAGGATAATTAGACTAAACAGAATGATTTCTGCTAAAAACTTACGCAAAGATAAGCCAGAAAATGATAATTGCCTAATTGGGACATCAAGTTGGGCCAAGGCTTTAAAGTAATTACGTGCTAAAAACAAAATTCCACATGCAGTTGCACTAACTTGTCGCTCTTTAAACTAAGTAATTCGACATGGAGCAATATATGGTTCTGATTTGGGTAGGTGCAACCATCATTGGCTTGTGGATATTTTTATATGTATTACCCCTTAACCTGTGGATCACCGCCTGGTTTTCCGGGGTGAAAGTGAATTTGATCAATCTGGTATTTATGCGTGTGCGCAAAGTGCCGCCCGCTCTTATTGTGCGATCACTGATCCTGGCCACCAAGGCCGGCATTCAAGGGATTACCACCAACCAACTGGAGACCCATTACCTGGCCAAGGGAAACCTGACCAATGTAATCAAGGCATTGGTGGTTGCCGACAAGGCCAACCTGAAGATGAATTATCAGCAAGCCACTGCGATCGACCTGGCCGGAAGAGACGTGTTGAAAGCGGTTCAACTTTCTGTTTCACCGTACATGATCATTGTACCGGCCATAACGGGTATCTCTATGGAAGGCATCCAACTGATTACGGAGGCGAGGGTGACCGTTCGCGCCAACATTCAACAGCTGGTAGGCGGTGCAG
>DATCZR010000172.1:0-12585 GCA_036525835.1 Cyclobacteriaceae bacterium | reverse complement strand
AGCTCTTAAAGTTGATTTTGGTGGAGGTGTAAAAACCACTGATGAGGTGAATGCATTGCTTGATTTGGGTATCAACCGAATTAATATTGGCAGCATTGCAGCCAAAGAGCCAGAGCTGCTGAAGTCATGGATGAAGGAGTTTGGTCCTGAAAATTTTATCCTTAGTGCAGATGTATTAGGTGAAAACGTGCAAATCAATGGATGGCAAGAAAACACACAAATAAGTATTCATAACCTTATCGCTCAATTTGAGCCAGCTTTAGAATGTATCGCCTGCACAGATATCAATACCGATGGCATGCTTAATGGTCCCAACTTTGGCCTCTATAAGAAACTCATTAATCGCTATCCCTCTTTGAAAATAATTGCAAGTGGTGGAGTCAGTTCCGTTGAAGACCTGGTGCAACTGCGGTACATTAAAGTTGATTCCGTTATCATTGGAAAAGCCCTTTACGAAGGGAGAATTAAACTGGGTGAACTCAAGCCTTTAACGATCTAAATTATTGCTTACAAAAGAATAATTCCATGTCTTGATATAAAGGACGGAAGAACGGTTAAAGGGATAAATTTTGAGAGCCTTTGGGATGCTGGGGACCAATGTCTACGCCCAAAGTGAACGGATTGGAGCATGCTCCGGCTATTCTTTTTGCTTATTCCGTAAATTTTTCCCTTTTCTCATCGGTTGCAGACCTATCAAGATAGATTAACCCATCTGGCTGTGACCGATTAATAATCCCGATCTGATTAATATATTGAGTAGTGATTTTGGTTCACAATGCATTGAACTGGAAGTTGGGTATTAATAAAGTAATTCAAGAAGTGGGTGAAGAAGCCGTGGAGTTAGTGATCGAAGCTAAAGATGATGATAAAGAGAAATTTCTAAACGAGGCCGCTGACCTTACCTACCATTACGTCTTGTTATTGGCGGCTAAAGATGTTTCTCTCGATAACGTATTGACGATACTCAACCAGAGGGCATACCTAAAAAATAAACTTGTCGTTCCCATTGCAAATTTAGCAGCCTTAGATAATAGTAGCTTGTCCGTTTGATCACATTTCATAAATTTCAGTTATGAATGAAAAAACAAAGATCATTGATGGGTACGAATTTGTTGCATACCATCATGAGAGCTATTGCGAATCCGATACCATTCAACGGGCAATATCATTTTATGGTTGGATGAATAATCGCAGAACGGTAAGAGATTTCTCTAACAAGCCCATTCCAAGAGAAGTCATTGACAACCTGATTCTCACTGCATCCACCGCTCCTTCCGGAGCACATAAGCAGCCTTGGTCCTTCTGTGTGGTGAGTGACCCAAGACTAAAATCACAGATTCGACAGGCAGCAGAAGAAGAAGAGTATGAGAGTTACAACAGTCGCATGCCACCCGAATGGCTAGCAGACTTGAAGCCACTTCAAACAGATTGGCACAAGCCCTTTCTGGAAATTGCCCCCTACCTTATTATTGTATTTAAAAAGACCTACGACCTGCAAGTGGATGGATCAAAAAAAACAAACTATTATGTAGCGGAGTCAGTAGGTCTGGCTTGCGGATTATTATTGGCGGCCATTCACAATGCCGGACTTGTAGCCTTGACTCATACGCCGAGTCCCATGCATTTTTTAACCAAAATCCTTAACAGGCCTGAAAATGAGCGTCCGTTTTTATTGATCCCAGTCGGATACTCAGCGCCAGATACGTACGTACCCAAATTAACCAGAAAAAAACTGGATGAGGTTGCTACTTATTATTAGTGAGTTTGCGATATAAGAGTTCATCCTTCTTGGGATAAATTTTGAGGTAAGAAAGTTTATAGGTTATGGTCTTTCTTCTCACTATTTGAGTTAGTACGCCATCCAGTATATCAAATTCAGACAAGACAAACGAATAAGAAATAATGTCTGACTTTGGCTCATAATGCTTGTATACAAAAGCTTGACCTTCAGACAAACTACTAAATTCACCTACCACCGGATATTTGCCAGGATCTTTAGAGGCTAAAGAAACTTCAAGGTATTCTCTATGAAGATTCTCGGAGTCCTTCATAATTACCACTTTGGCATAATTATCCTTTCTAAGTACTACTTTTTCTCGATTTGGATTGGAGAGAAAACCCCCTCTTTTGGTAACTATGGCCGAGACGGAATAAATGCCCTCCAGGGGCTCCATGGGTTGCGTTTCCTTTCTTAAATAGCGCTTCACCATCCCTTCAAAATCAATATGTTCTGAAAAGTCGGACTGTTTCTTTTTGAATCGATTATTACCACCTCCAATAACTTGACCAAGTCCTACGAGTGGAATCAGAAGAAATAAAACACCAATATTATAACCCAGAACAAATCTCATTTAGTCTTTTAAATAACCCAAACTCTTTAAACCAAGGCAATTTACGCATTTTACAGTACAATGTTTTGCGTAAATAACTTTAAGAAAACAGAAGTTGATGAGAACAATTATTACTCGATATTGTTATAGCTAACAGAATTAATAATTAAAACCGGAATTAAGAGAATGACTTTAAATAGAATAGGACTTAGCGAGAAGAAAACAAAAGAGCTGGCATTAATGCTAAACGATTTGCTGGCCAACTACTCCATCTTTTACCAAAATGTAAGAGGTTATCACTGGAATATCAAAGGAGACAAGTTTTTCGAATTACACGTCAAGTTTGAAGAGCTATACAACAATCTATTCCTTAAAATCGATGAAATTGCAGAAAGGATTTTAACGCTTGGACATGCCCCAAATCACAAGTACACATCTTATCTTAAGGAATCCAATATAAAAGAGAGCACAGAAGTTTCAGATGGCGACAAAATTATTTCAAATATTCTAGATGCGTTCAAAATTATACTCACTAAACAACGTCAAATCCTGGAGCTGTCTGCTGAAATTGACGATGAGGGTACTAATGCGCAAATGAGTGATAATATCCGGGAACAGGAAAAACTGGTTTGGATGTATTCCGCCTTTCTTAACAAGAAATAATCTTACTCAGAAGGTAATATCCGCATATTCACAATTGATGCATGTGCGGCAAGACAGTTTTCCGCGTAAGGCAGTTGGTTTAAACAACGACTTACCCATAAGCATACGCACGCACTCCTGAATACCTTCGGTAATTGAAGGGTGCGGATGAACACATTCTGCCAATTCTTCAATGCCTTTGTTCATGGATATTAAAACGGCGACTGCCTGGATGGCGCTGCTGGCATGATTACCTACAACCTTCATCCCTAATATTTTCATATCATCATTATTGGTGACGAGTAACTTAATAAAGCCTTGCGTATTCCGCTTTGCTATGGCACGTGGGATGCAACTGTAGTCAAGCGTAACCACTTTATAATCCAATCCTTTTTCCCTGGCTTGGGTTTCATTCAAACCTACACCTGCCACCTCCGGACTCAAGAACATGATGTTGCTGATGTTTTCATATACCAGTTTGCGTTTAGGTTTGCCAAATATTCGTTCCACGGCATACCTTCCCTCCAGCTCTCCTACATTCACCAATGAAATGTCGGCAGTTAAATCGCCTACAGCATAAATATTAGATACACTGGTTTGCGTATCGTTATCCTCCACTCCCCTCTTGTCAATGGAAATCTTGACATTATCGTCCCATAAGTCTTCAAAATTAGGAACTCGACCTACTGACACCAGTGCCTTTTCTACGTTGAAAACTTCTTTATCTCCGTTATTGTATTCTAATTCATATTCGACACGACCGTTTATAATCTCCATGCGAATCAGCTTTGAGTTGCGGTGTACTAAGACGCCATTGTCTTCCATGTTGCGCTCAATAATTTTCACCACATCATCATCCTCAAAGGGTAAGATTCGATCTCCCTTGTCTATCAGATTTACTTTTGTTTTTCCAAATCCGGAAAAAATGGTAGCATACTCACAACCAATTACACCGGCACCCACTATCACCATACTGTCAGGGAAATCTGTCATATCTTCAATCCCCTCGCTCGTCATCACTATCTTTTCGTCTATTGGAAGTTCAGGCAGATAACGCGGCCTGCTTCCTGTTGCCAAAATGATATAGTCGGTCTGCACTCTTTCCATAGAAGTACCATTGGTAATTTCAATTACATGCTGGTCAACAATTCTGGCATTTCCATTTTTAAATTGTAACAAGTCGGAATAGTTGGAGGACTTCAATAATTCCATATGCTCCTCCAACATGGATTTGCGTTCATCAACAGCTGCTACCACTTCCGATTTGATCTCATTATAATCAGCGCCTGGCGCCTCCATATTGAATCGTTTCAGGTTTCTGCGGAATGCGGCCGCTGAACGAGAGAGTTCCCACCAGGTCTTAGAAGAAAGTGCTCCGTTGGTCACGCCAGCACCTCCTACCTTGTTTCGCTCTATCAGCAATGTCTTTTTCTTAAAATCTATCGCGCGCATGGCAGCCGCATACCCGGAAGGGCCTGCACCAATAATTACCAGATCGTATTTCGTCATATTAATTAAGGCCTTTGATCTAAAGGCTACCAATTTATAAAAATAAGCTTGTGGAGCATAGTGATCCCAGGCCTAACACCTTTGAAAACACACTTATTTTTTAGGAAGGTGAATTCCAGCAACCATGCATCTAATGCTTCCCCCGCCACTCTCTTCTATGGTGTGAATATCAATGGGCAATGGCTCGGCATGTTTTTCAATTTCAGCCAATTGTCCGGAAAGCAATGAATCACGGGCAGTTTGCGACATTAGTAGGAATCTTTTACCTGTCGCATTTTCAACTTCAAACATATTACCGGCAAATTGATTCATTTGAGTATAGCTAAGCGCAATCACCTTATGATTTGATGAAGATAACTGAGACAAGATAGCTTCCTGTTGCTCTTCACTTTTGATGGAGTCGAGGCATATGCCTGCGACCGAAGCTCCTATCCACATCATTACGTTGGTATGGTAAATGGGCTGGTCGTTTTCATCGACTGCATCAAATAGCAATGGCCTATAATTGAGCAATTGACAGAGCTTTTCAAGTTGTATTTTATTAGTTCTATCTGAACGACAGGCATAAGCGACACGATGGGGATGATCAAAAATGATACTACCGGTACCTTCCAAAAACTCGTTTTGATTTTCGCTGTCCGATAAATCTATCACCTCACTGACCTGAAATCTCTCTTTCAGTAAATCAACGATATCTGTCCTTCTTTCCTTTCTTCGGCTAGGCGCCATCATCGGATAAAGTACAACCTTTCCGTCTTGATGAGTTGTAATCCAGTTGTTAGGGAAAATCGCATCGGTAGTTTCGGGAATAGAAGTATCCTCAACCATGATATTGGCAATGTTCTTCTTACTTAATACATTGATTACCTCATCAAATTCCACCAAGGCTTCCTGCTGCACTTTTTTATTATCCTTGGGATGCCTCTGAAAGGCGTTAGATGAAGCTGTTTCCGGATTGTATCCAAAGGATGCAGGCCTTACCAATAATATACTATGAGGAACTTGTGAAAAACGAATGGACATTATGGGCTATGTTCTATTTTTGCTTCCAACAAATGTAAATCAATTTGCAACGTCTACTGGAATTGGATCAGGAACTTCTGCTTTTCTTTAACGGCTTTCATTCCGAATGGATGGATCACGTGATGATTTTGGCTACTAAAACTATTTTTTCGCTTCCCTTATATCTAATACTCCTCTATTTAATCATAAGAAATAAGAAATGGGATGCCCTTTTTTACCTGATCGGTGTGGCCGTTACCATTGCAATGGCCGATCAAATTACCTCCACTTTCATGAAGCCATTCTTTGCCAGGTTGAGACCATCTCAAGAGCCGGGTCTGATTGACCTATTACATACCGTAAATAATTATAAAGGAGGTTTATACGGTTTTGCCTCCAGTCATGCGGCAAACACTTTTGGAGTAGCCATGTTTCTATGGCTGTTATTCAAAGGTAGATATCATTGGATCAGCGTTATTTTTATTTGGGCCGCATTCATTTCTTATACGCGAATCTATCTGGGGGTTCATTATCCAGGGGATATTTTGGCTGGGATGATTATCGGCTTGATCTGTGGATGGGCAGGTTATCTTTTCGCCAATTGGCTAATCTCAAAATTTAGCAAGCAAGGAGTCGATGGTCATTCCTCGGCATAGGCTATAGTTCATTGCCAGACCAGCCACAATGGATTATCTGCTTTGTGCCATCATAGCTATGTATTTACCTATAATGTCGAATTCCAGGTTCACATTATCTCCCACTTTCAATTGATGAAAATTGGTGTGTTCAAAAGTATAGGGAATGATTGCCACGCTGAATCCGTTTGTTTTTGAGTTAAAACAAGTAAGACTAACGCCATTGATGGCAATGGATCCCTTTTCAACTGTGATATTCTTGAGAGTAGGATCGTATTCAAAATCAAATATCCAACTTCCTTTTTCTTCAGTAATTGATATACAAGTCCCAATTTGATCCACGTGCCCTTGAACGATATGCCCATCGAATCGGCCATTGTTGAGCATGCAGCGTTCCAGGTTTACCTTGTCCCCTATTCTTAACTCCCCAAGATTGGATTTCGATAGCGTTTCTTTAATGGCCGTTACCCAATACTGCATGCCATCAACTTTCGTTACCGTGAGGCACACCCCATTGTGAGAGAGGCTTTGGTCTTCCCTTAGTTCATGGCTGATTTTACAGGAAACAGAAAAGTGTTTGTTATCACCATCCAAATTGATTTTTTCAACTGTACCTAAAGTTTCAATAATACCTGTAAACATAATCGCAAGATAGAAATACAATATTAATTGAAATAATTGCCTTCTATAGAAGATACTTCTATCATTTAATATTATCAGTTTAGAAATCAATAATGAATTGCGATAAATTAGCGTTGAGAAATCTAAACTCACATCACAAGAATAATTTTGTAATAAAAATCATGAAATGAATAAGAAAGTAGGAGTAGGTCTTATTGGGTCACAGTTCATATCATCCATTCATGCTGACGCCTTCAAATCAGTTCCCGAAGCTGAAATATGGGCAGTAATGTCTCCAACTGCAGGGCACGCTAAAGCATTCGCAGAGAAACATCACATCCCCAATCATTTTACCGACTTGGATGAGATGCTGTCGATGAAAGAAATTGATATGGTAGTAATTGGAGTTCCTAACCATTTGCATTGCGAGATCACTCAAAAGGCAGCAAAGGCAGGCAAACACATTGTTGTAGAAAAGCCCCTATGCATGAACCTCAATGAAGCAGATATCATGATTGATGCTTGCAAACAAGCCAATGTAAAACTGATGTATGCGGAAGAGCTTTGCTTTACACCAAAATATGTTCGACTTAAAGCATTGCTGGATGAAGGTGCCCTTGGCAAGCCAGTTATCTTCAAGCAATCAGAAAAGCATGATGGTCCGCACGCCGATCATTTTTGGGATGTAAATCGTTCCGGGGGTGGTGTCACGATGGATATGGGTTGTCACGCTTTTCAATTTTTCAGGTGGCTGAATGGTAACAATCCTGTGAAATCAGTTTATGCTCAGATGAACACCAGTGTGCATATGAGTAGAACAAGAGGTGATGACAATGCCATCATTATACTTGAGTTTGAAAATGGTGTTGTCGGTATAGCCGAAGAGAGTTGGACCAAACTTGGTGGCATGGACGATCGGGCTGAAATACATGGATCTGAAGGTGTAGCCTATGCTGATGTACTGCAGGGGAATTCCATTCAAACCTATAGTAAAAAGGGTGTTGAGTACGCGGTCGAAAAAGCCGGCAATACAGTCGGATGGAGCTATACTATGTATGAAGAAAATTGGAATTATGGATTTCCGCAGGAGTTTATCCATTTTGTTGACTGTGTCAAAAATGATAAACAACCTATAATAACGGGTGAAGATGGTAAAGCCGTCCTTGAAATCATTTATGCCGCCTATGCCTCAGCGGGTTCAGGCACTAAGATTTTATTGCCATTCAAAACTGAAGTAGATAAGCCATATAAACTGTGGAAGCCTTAATCTCACGTAATAACACTTGATATAATCATCACCATAATTATCCAGGTAAGTTAAAGTTGATAGAAGATAAACTTGTTGGCAACCTAAATCTTTATGGGCAATTGGCTTTACTGTTCAAATAACTATTTCTGAAAAGGATTATAATTATATTTAAGGCGAATCTGACCTGTTACTGACTTTATGACTCGTTCGTTTAATGCTTTTGGTTTAATTGCTCTTTTGGTCTTACTTGGCCTGGGTGCTGCGTATTATTACTTAAAAGAGGAAGTACCCACGCTTTATATCAACGAGTTTATGGCAAACAATATTTCCTGTTGTCCTGATACCGATAGCGGTACCGAAGAGTTCAACGACTGGATTGAAATTTATAACCCCGGGGCAAAGCCCATCGATATTGGCGGCATGTATTTTTCACAAAACAAGAAAAAACCGCTTGGTCATAAAATCCCAAAAACAAACAGCAAGCTCACAACAGTTCCTCCGGGTGGTTATCTGGTGCTTTGGGCCGATGGAAGCGCCAATCAGGGCATTCTGCATCTAACATTTAAGCTTAATCAAAACGGGGAATACATAGGTCTCTATCACGAAGATGGGCGTAAAATTGATGGACTTGAATTTGGTGCCCAAACGGCAAATAAGTCATTAGGAAGGATAACTGACGGAAATACAGAGTGGAAAATTTTCGATATTCCTTCTCCAGGGAAAAAAAATAACTAAATTATTTAACCAATTACACAAAGTGGACTTCACAGAAGAAAAAAATGGAAAAGGAAAATCTGCAGCTCGAGGCAAGGAAACATTGTTTCGGGTTGCTTATCGTGGACAGAATAGTCTTATCCAGGTAGCTGATAATAAGGCTAACATTATCATCAGTATAAATACTATGATATTGTCGTCCATCATTGCGATAACAGGATATGGCGTGGTGGCCGGGCAAATAGAAACATATCAGATGCAAGCCCTCGTACCGGTGGTCCTGATTATCCTTTCTTGTCTTGTCTCCATGATATTTGCCATTCAGGCTGCCAGACCAAAAATAATTAAGGCCAACAAGGGCGGAAATAATAAAGAAAAATCAAGTCTGCTTTTCTTTGGTGTGATTGCCGGATACAAGCAAAAAGAGTATTTGGATGACCTAAAAACCATGATGGACAATGGCACTGAATTATATGAACACATGAGTATTGATTTGTACAACCAAGGCCACATTCTTCACCGGAAGTATAACTTACTTAGTTATGCTTATCAAGTGTTTATGTTTGGATTTGTGCTGAGTGTTGTCGTCTTTCTGGGCTTCCTCGCCTGGAGCACTTAGTCCGTTAGTAAGGACCAGCACAATTTATTTATTGATGGCAATGCCTGGCTTAAGCAAGATAATGATTGCGTTGTCTTTAACTGTGCTCCTAAGTCGATGTGGAGATAAAACCGAACTCCGCCCTATTAAAATCAAAGTAGACTCACTGAGTCAGATTCAACTGCTCAATGATTCTTTAGTGAAGCCCATCATTTACACCGGAGTTACTGGATTAGAAAAACAGCCAGTAGACCTGGCAAAAAAAATGTTTCTTGCAGTAATCCTTCCTGCAGTGCTCATAGCAAAACACCATGTATGGCAAGAAAGAGAGAAGCTGCTAATTATAAAGGCAAAAAGAAGGTGGAATAATAAAGACAGCACCTACTACCACGACCTAAAACTTCAATACAAAGCATCTGATATCGAAAACTTGTTGAAAAGAATGATGACACTACCCAACAGTATCGTGTTAGCCCAAGCAGCTATGGAAAGTGGTTGGGGACAGTCTCGTTTTTTCCGGGAAGGCAATAATGTTTTTGGCATCTGGTCATACAACAGAAACGAACCCCGTCTCAAAGCTTCGGTGAAAAGACCTAATGCAGTGGTACATGTCAGGGCATACAAAGATATTTCACACTCCGTTTATGACTACTTCAAAACTTTGGGTAAGGCCAACGCCTATCGCGAATTAAGAACTGCCCTTCAAGAAACCAATGATCCGCTTGTCCTGTTGCCCCATCTAAAATATTACAGCGAAAAGCGTCTTGGATATGTGAATCGATTAAAAATATTGATAGAACAAAATAACCTGACCCAATACGATAATTATCGAATAGATCCGAGTTATTTTGCGTCACCATGATTCGGAATATAACAATCTTTTTTCTTTTGGTATTTTCTTCTTGTGCCCCTGAAAAGAAACCAGCAGACGAAAAAGTAAAATCTAACGAAAAGGCGAATGAAACCATATTGTTTTCAAAAGAAAAAGAGATAGTCACATTTGTTTATCACCGCTTTGGTGATGATCGTTTTCCATCAACCAATATTACAGTCACGAATTTTGAGTTGCACTTGCAATGGCTAAGCGCCAATCACTATCAGGTACTAAGTCTTTCTGATGCACTGCACTACTTGCAAAATGATTCCATGACAAGAAAAACAGCTGTAATTACGATTGACGATGGTTATAAAAGCTTTTATGCAAATGGTTTTCCGCTGCTAAAGAAATACAAAATGCCCGCTACCTTGTTTATCAATACGGAAACCGTGGGCGCAAGAGATTATATGTCTTGGCGAGAACTAGAGCAATTGACAATAAACGGCATTGAGATTGGAAATCATACACACTCGCATGCCTATTTTCTAAACCAAAAACAAAATGAGAGATATACTGCCTTCCTCAATGAAATAGAATTGTCTCAAAAATTGATTGAAGAGCATCTTCGCCTCAAGCCCAAGGTTTTTGCCTATCCATATGGAGAATTTGACGATGGATTCGAAACCATCGTTAAGGCCACCGGGTTTATAGGTGCAGCTGCACAAAACTCAGGTGTGATTAACAGATCGACCAATGTATTTCAATTGCCGCGCTTCCCTATGTCAGAGGCGTACACAGATAAATTTGTGGAAAAGGCACAAATGGAATCATTACACATTATCCAATCAGCGCCTGCTCTGCCCACTGTACCCAGAGGAAAGTCAAGACCGATATTGACCCTTACGATTGACCCAAAGGGATTGCGTACAGATCAACTTCAATGTTTTGTTCAAAACAGCAGTTGTAAACTGAGAATAGTGAAGCAATCACCAACGGAACTTAAAATGACCATGCAAGCCACCACATCAATATTGAAAAGCAGAAGGACACTGTATACATTAACAGCACCCGATTCATCAGGAAATTGGCATTGGTATAGTCACCTCTGGATCAATCCATCGATAAAATAGAACATGATTATGCGATTATTGTTGCTACTCCTACTTCTCACAATAGCCTCCTGCGAACCAAAAAAAGAAACCATTGCCGATCCCAAATTAATTGAATATAGCCTGGTCAATTCGTTTCCACACGACAAGAAAGCATTTATTCAAGGGTTCGTCATCCATGAAGGTCAACTTTATGAAAGCACCGGTCAGGATAGTTCTTGGATAGGTATCGTCAATATCAAAACCGGGATAGCTGATAAAAAAGTATTCCTTGATAATGAATATTTTGGAGAAGGAATAACGATACTGAACAATAAGATCTATCAGTTGACATGGGAAAACAAAAAGGGATTTGTTTACGACCTCAACACATTTCAAAAGCTTTCTGAATTTAGTTACAACACACAAGGTTGGGGATTGACTCATGACAATTCCAATTTGATCATGAGCGATGGCTCCTCCAATTTGTATCTGCTGGATACCCTTACATTGAGACGAACGAAAACTGTGAATGTCACCTATAATGGCAAGCCAGTAAATGCATTGAATGAATTTGAATTTATCAACGGATACGTGTATGCCAATATTTGGCAAACTAATTTAATAGCCAAAGTAGATTTGAAAACAGGAGAAACCCAAGGATTTCTGGACCTCACCAAGCTGGCCCAGCAAGCCAAACTGATCAACCCGAGTGCGGACGTACTCAACGGTCTAGCCTGGCATAAGGGGACAAGCAGCCTATTGGTTACCGGAAAATACTGGCCTTTTATTTACGTATTGAAGTTGAAAGAATCCTTGTAATTTTAATCAGCAAAATAGTTTATCAAATGCGTAGAATTCAATTTCTTATTATTCTGGTTTTTGTAGTGCAGAATTTCGCATCAAAAGCGCAGGACCCCTACCCACTCCACAATGATGTTGCCACCCTGGATGGAATAATCAAGGCCTATTACGAAGTTGTCTCAGGACCAGCCGGCCCAAAACAGACAGAACGTGATAAGTCATTGCATTACCCGTATGCCAATGTAATGGTAACTGGCGTTACCCGGACAGGTGATCGCTTTCTTCGCATGATGACGCTCAAAGAGTTTCACGAGAATACACCAGAGGATGAGTGGTATGAGAACGAAATACATCGAATCACGGAAACATTTGGGAATATTACTCATGTGTGGAGTACCTATGAATTTAAAAACAAACCACACGGCCCAATCATAGGCAGAGGTATTAATAGCATTCAACTTTACAATGACGGCGAACGCTGGTGGATACTAAGCTGGATTTATGATACGGAAAGATCAGATAATCCTATCGATCCCAAATATCTCCCCGGGTAAACCAGGGGCGAATAAATGCGAA
>DATCZR010000171.1:0-17154 GCA_036525835.1 Cyclobacteriaceae bacterium | reverse complement strand
TGGTCCGCACCTTCTAAGGAAAGAAAAGCATCCTACACCAACCTTTCTCCTGGTAATTATATTTTCAAAGTAAAAGCTTCCAATGCCGATGGCGTGTGGAATGAAGAAGGAATCGCACTTGCTATCACTATACTGCCGCCTTGGTGGCTCACCTGGTGGGCGTATGGATTTTATGGAATCTTTTTGATTGGTTTGATTTGGGGAATATCGAGAGCAAGGGCTAAAAAATTAGAACAAGAAAATAAAGTACTGGAAAGCAAGGTCAACGAGCGAACCAAAGAACTGGAAGAATCAATTGAAGAATTAAAGGCAACCCAATCTCAACTCATCCAATCCGAAAAGATGGCTAGCCTGGGTGAACTCACGGCAGGCATTGCACATGAAATTCAAAACCCATTAAACTTTATCAACAATTTTGCGGAAGTAAATACGGAGTTACTAACTGAATTAAAAGATGAAATTGATAACGGAAATATTAATGACGCAAAAACGCTCGCTAATGACGCCATTGTAAATCAAAATAAAATAAACCATCACGGCAAACGAGCTGATGCAATTGTAAAGGGAATGTTGCAACACAGCCGTAATAGCAGTAGCGCAAAAGAACCAACGGATATTAACGCATTGTGCGATGAATACCTGCGCCTCTCCTACCATGGCTTACGGGCGAAAGACAAATCATTTAATGCCAAGTTTGAAACTGATTTTGATACTAGCCTACTTAAAGTAAATGTAGTACCACAAGATATTGGCAGAGTGGTTTTGAATTTGATTAACAACGCATTTTATGCAGTAAATGGAAAAGCAAAACAAAATATTATTGGATACGAACCAACGGTTTCAGTAATAACAAAGAATGAAGGCAGCAAAATTTCCATTTCAGTCAAAGACAACGGCAACGGCATTCCTGAACACATCAAAGAAAAAATCTTTCAACCCTTCTTTACCACCAAACCAACCGGACAGGGGACAGGATTGGGACTGAGTTTAAGTTATGATATTGTGAAAGCGCATGGTGGAGAATTGCGGGTAGAATCAAAAGAGGGTGAGGGGAGTGATTTTATTATTTATCTACCCATTGTCTGAATCACTGATTTCCACTGATTATATGATTGCACAGATTAATGTATGGCTGATTTAAAGTATAAGGATATTACTGAAAAGATCATTGGAGCTTCATTCGAAGTACATAAATTCCTAGGTAATGGTTTTCAAGAAGTTATTTACCAAAGAGCCTTGGCTTGGGAATTGTCTCAAGCAGGTCTTTCATTTCAGCGAGAGATTGAGCAGGATATTTATTACAAAGACTTACAAGAACCAATCGGATCTAGAAGAGCAGATTTTGTAGTGGAAGAGAAAGTGCTCGTAGAATTGAAAGCAGTGATTGAATTAGAGGATGTTCATCTAGCTCAGATTCTAAACTACTTAAAAGCATACAGAATTGAAGTAGGATTACTGATCAATTTTGGAGGCAAAAGTCTTACATTTAAAAGACTGGTTTTATGACAAAATCGGTGAAATCCTTAAATCCATTAAATCCGTGATGCAGACTTCTTATGATATTGTAAAAGCCCATGGCGGAGAGATAACGGTAAACAGTAAAGATGGAGCCGGTTCTGAGTTCATAATCAAATTATCTATTGCGTAAATTCATTTGAATGAAATTACTTTCAAAAGTATTACTGCTTTCATTAATTCCGGTTTTTGCCCACGCACAAAGCAGTCAGCAGATAGACAGTGTCTATCGTATACTTGAGCAGGCAGCCAATGATACTGTCCGTTTGAAGGCCTATTCCATGCTGGGAGGTCTTTACGATGATATTAACAGTGACAGTGGTTTATATTATTGTAATAAAGGGATATCCATTGCAGAAAAACTCGACTTTCAATTAAACAAAGCCGAGATGTTGGCATTTATGAGCTGGCCGCTCATGAAAACAGGAAATTATCCCGAGGCACTTAAGGTAATAAACGAGGGATTTAAGATTACAGAAGATCCATCTAATGAAAAAAAATCAGAACATCTGAAAAAAGGTCAAACCCGGCAAATGTACAGGCTTTATGTAATCGGCTTATTACATGGTGCCCGCGAGAGTCTTTTTGGCTATGTTGGTGATTATGAAAAGCAGATAGCTGCTGCCCTTGAGGCAATTCCGTATGTTGAAGCCGCAGGAGATATGCCCAACCTTGCCGGACTATACCCCGACATTGGTGACAGTTACATTAAACTGAATAAATTTGATTCTGCCATTTTTTATCTGCAGAAGTCACTAGAGTATCACTCAAAGTTATCGTTTGAAGACAGAAAATTTGAAGGCAGTACCTATACATCGATAGGTACGATCTATGAGAAAACAGGAAACACCGATCTCGCCAGAGAAAATTACAAAAAAGGCATTCAGGTTAGTGAACTGTATGATAATCCCCGGCTTGCGGGAAATGCATGTCTTCAATTAGCCAGTCTGTATCAATCGTTAAAGATAGCGGATTCAAGTTTTGTTTATGCCAAAAAAGCCCTTGATGCTTTTAAACAGGGTGGCTACAATAAGGAAGTAGCGATAGCTTACCGGATGATCTCAGATTATTATTGGGATAAAGAAAATACAGACAGCTCTTTTGCCTATTTAAGAATGGCTACAGCATTAGATGACAACCTTGACGAGATAGAAAAAACAAAGCTCCAGGAGTTCCAGGTGGCAGCATTCAATCAGCAATTGTCGTTACAGCAACTGGCACAAGAGCAAATCGAAAAGGAGGGTAGATTAAAAACAATTGCCATCATAGCATTGATTATCGTATTCAGTACGATCGGTTTCTTACTTTATCGCAACAATCGCCAAAAGAAAAAAGCAAATCAGATACTGCAGGAGAAAAACAACCAGATAGAACAAACGCTCAGCGATTTAAAGACCACCCAGAAACAACTTATCCAATCCGAAAAAATGGCAAGCCTGGGTGAGCTTACCGCGGGCATCGCTCATGAAATTCAAAACCCATTGAACTTTGTAAATAATTTTTCCGATGTCAATGCAGAATTGATTGATGAAGCTGATGAAGAGTTAGGTAAAGGAAATATTGCTGATGTTAAAAACATCTTGCAAGGAATTAAGGATAATGAGAAAAAAATAAATCATCACGGTAAACGAGCTGATTCGATTGTTAAGGGAATGTTGCAACATAGTCGAAGCAGCAACGGGGTAAAGGAGCCAACCGAAATCAATGCATTATGTGATGAATATTTGAGGCTGGCCTATCATGGGTTAAGAGCGAAAGAAAAATCATTTAATGCGGAATTGAAAACTGACTTTGATGATACCATTGGCAGTATCAACATCATTCAGCAGGATATTGGCAGAGTAATTTTGAATTTGATCAACAATGCTTTCTATGCTGTAAATGAAAAGAGTAAGCAAAGCATTGCCGGATATGAGCCAACGGTATCAGTCAGCACAAAGAAAGATGTAAACAAAGTGTTGATTTCAGTGAAAGACAACGGCAACGGCATTCCGGATTCGATCAAAGAAAAAATATTCCAACCATTCTTTACCACCAAGCCTACCGGACAGGGAACGGGGCTTGGGTTGAGTTTAAGTTACGATAGTGTGAAAGCACATGGCGGGGAAATACGGGTAGAAAGTGAAGAAGGAAAGGGGTCAGAGTTTACAATCGAAATACCAATAACATGAAATATATAGACGTGCAATCCAAGAAGCCTGGTGAAGTCCTGCCTGCGCGGCAAACATGCGTGATGCTATTGGGTATTCTTCTGTTTCTTACCGCAAACGTATTGCAGGCATCTACGGATAGCTTGTTTGTAGTCTCCGGAAATCAAGGGGGCATAGGCATTCGATTTGAAACGGATAGCACATACATCCGGATCGTCCAGATCATCCGAAATTCTCCTGTGGAAAGAAGCGGGCAAATGAACGTAGGCGACCGAATCATTGGTGTTGGTAAAAGAGAAGACGGAAAGATCATTGATATACGAGGAAAATCTTTACAAGAAGTGTTAGACTTGATTTCGGGCCCGGCGGGCACTCATGTTCGCCTCGCCATTTTACCTGCAGGTAAGGACCCATCTGATTCTCCGTTAATAGTTGAACTTATTCGTGAATCTATACAACGCAGTATAAATTTGGGCGCAGCAAACACATGGCACTTTAAACCCGGAGATAACATCGCATGGGCGGATCCGAATGTTGATCATGCTGACTGGTTAAAGATGAGTCCTGCAGGAATTTATGAACCCTTGCCGGATTCCTTGTGGAGTCAAGGCTATGGCTGGTTCCGTACCTACTTTAAAGCGGATTCAACGTTCTATTTCAATCCATGGTATTTAGAATTATTGACGGGGGGTGCGGCCGAAGTGTATATTGATGGCAAGCTATTTAAGCGGTATGGTGTTTTCTCGAGCGACCCAAACCTGGAACAACGAACGACTCCGGGCCGTGCCTTTACTCCTATGTGGTTAGTCCCAAAAGACACCCATCTCGTTGCTGTACGATTCTCCTATCATCCGGCGAAACGATACAAGCAAATCATGGCAGAAGAATCCGGAGATTTTGGTTTCGGTCTAACCTTCCATTCAGAAAAATCCCAAGAACTGAGGAGTGAGGCGATCAGTAAAAGTAAATCGGTATTTTACTTATTGCTGGGCATTTATTCCATCATCATCATTTTACATGGTTATCTCTATTACTTATTCCGCCAGCAAAAAGAAAACCTACTAGTGACCCTTATTGTATTTTTACTTTTGTGCGATGTGTATCTGACTATCTATCATCCATTTGATTATGACCGATTGCTTGCGTACTGGATAAGTGTTTTATCGGGGATTTTCAGGTTTACTGCTTTACTATTAACTCCATTCACTTTAGTAACGTTTTTCAACCTTGAAAAATTTAAAAAGCTTAAGTACCTGCCCGCATTGGCAGTGCCTTTGTACTTTATGTTGAAAGGAATTGATCTTCTGGAGCTTCGGCTTGGGGTTGTTGTGTTACCTGTTCTGATGGTAAGTTTTGTTTTACTCTTTCGGGCTGCTAAAGAAGCAAAAAAAGGAGTTGGCTTTGTTGCGCTTGGGTTTATAGGAATGATTTTGCTAATCGCTCTTAAACTTTCATTCTATTTAATAATCACGCAGCAATTGATTCCGATCAGTCTTATAACGGAACTGCAATTTAGGGAGGTCTTTGAAACTGTCTTCTATGATGTTTCCATGTTAACGATTTTACCCTTGAGCATGAGCTTTTTGATTGCCTATAAAATGGGGAATCTGTATACGGGCCTGGAAGGCATGGTGAAAGAAAGAACGGAAGCACTGGAAATTTCATTATCCGATCTCAAATCCGCCCAATCCCAGCTTATTCAATCCGAAAAGATGGCGAGCCTGGGAGAACTCACCGCCGGCATCGCACACGAGATTCAAAATCCATTAAACTTTGTCAATAACTTTAGTGAAGTGAGTGCCGAGCTTGTGGATGAAATGGAAGCAGAACTGGCAACCGGCAACCGGGAACTGGCAACCGATATCGCTAAAGATTTAAAACAGAACCTGGAAAAGATTAGTCACCATGGCAAACGTGCCGGTGAAATTGTCAAAGGAATGCTCCAGCATAGCCGTGTGGGGTCGGGACAAAAAGAATCCACCGACATCAATGCGTTGTGTGACGAATACTTAAGATTGTCGTATCATGGCCTCCGCGCAAAAGACAAATCATTCAATGCAGAATTGAAAACTGATTTTGATGAAAGCATAGGAAATATCAATGTCATTCCTCAGGATATTGGTAGAGTCGTTTTGAATTTGATAACCAATTCGTTTTATGCAGTGAATGAAAAAGCGAAACAAGGTATTGCCGGGTATGAACCTACTGTTTCTGTCCGCACAAAGAAAGAAGCTAGCAGCGTATTGATCTCTGTGAAAGACAACGGCAACGGTATCCCTGATTCCATCAAAGACAAAATCTTTCAACCCTTCTTTACCACAAAACCAACTGGACAGGGAACAGGATTGGGATTGAGTTTGAGTTATGATATTGTGAAAGCGCATGGGGGTGAATTGAAATTGGAATCGGAAGAATCACAAGGAACAACCTTTACAATTGTGCTTCCTATTGCTTAACTTTTGTGTCATGAAAAGAATCAGATTTTTTTTCTTCACCATTTTATTCGTTACTGTAATTGGATCAGATCTATTCTCCCAGCCCAGTCGCTTCAGTCGTGAAAATTATGTTAGTGATGAGGGAGATACATTGCGCTATCGCCAATTGCAGCCGGACGATAACAAGATGAGAAAATACCCGCTGGTAATTTTTTTGCACGGAGCAGGAGAGCGAGGCAGCGACAATGATGCCCAGCTGAAGTGGGGGGTGATGAACTTTGCTACCGATGACAATATGATGAAGTTTCCGGCTTATGTGATTGCTCCGCAATGCCCTAAAGAAAAATCATGGTCCAACTACACTGATTATAACAAGGGACCTGAAATGCGGCTGCAAAATGCTCCTTCGCAACCCATGAAGCTGTTGATTGAACTCATCCATCAAAAAATGAAATCATTACCTATTGATAGCACGCGCATCTATATCACCGGATTATCCATGGGCGGATTTGGTACCTTTGATGCCATTACCCGATATCCGAATTTGTTTGCCGCGGCTGTGCCGGTTTGTGGTGGAGGAGATGCGTCAAAAGCGGAAACGATCGCTCACATTCCAATCTGGATTTTTAATGGAGCGGAAGATCCAACCGTCAATCCAGTGTACTCGTTACAAATGTTCAATGCCATTACCAAAGCAGGTGGGCATCCGGCCTTTACCCAGTATCCTGAGGTGGGTCATTTCTCATGGCTGGGAGCCTACGTTGATCCGCTTATGATGCAGTGGATGTTCAGGCAGCACAAGTAGCTTCCATCTATTGATAGGCTGTATTTCCATCAAAGGTCTATAACTAAAGCTTTATTTTTCATTATATTACCCATTCAATAATGTTGCAATTTGACCTGTCTTAGCATATTCCTCTCATTCCAAAATTGCTTCTCCTTAAAAAAGGTAGCTGATCTTTTCGATCCAAAGTCGATAGCTTTTCTACTGATCATTTCTTCATTTCCAAGTTTTACTCAGTCCGTTACGCCCGATGATGAGCTGGATTATGTAATTCAGGAATTTACGCTTCCCGGGGGCAGGAGTGGAAACAATGTCAATGCAATTGTGCAGGGACCCTATGGTTTTATGTGGTTTGGTTCTCATGGGGGGTTACATCGCTATGATGGATATGATTTTGTCACCTATAAACCGGTACCAGGAGACACTGTCGGTGAAACTACATCGTTGACGTATCCTTATGTGGAGAGCTTGTATTGGGATAGTAATCAAATACTTTGGGTATCATCCTTTGGTGGAGGGTTATTCAGTTTTGATCCAATTACAGAAAAATTCAAAAATTACAAACACGATCCCGATGACAGCACAACCATCAGTCATCCCAGGGTATTGTGTGCAGTGGAAGATGCCCAGGGCAATTTATGGTTCGGTACCGAACATGGACTCAATCGATTAGATAAAGCCACAGGGAAATTTAAAAGATATTATGCGAATCCGAATGTTCCCGGTTCGCTACACAATGATGACGTCAGAAGTTTTTATGTAGACAAAGAAGGGACACTTTGGATTGGGACGGGTTTTATACTTTATGGTACAGATGATGGTGGCCTCAGTCGTTACAATCCGGAATCCGATTCTTTTACGAACTTTTTACCCGATCCCAAGTATCAGGCGGTACGCGGAATTTTGGAAGACAGCCGAGGTAATTTTTGGGTGGGCACCAAGATAGGGCTTTGCAAGTTTAACAGGTCATCAGGCACCTTTGAGAGGATGAAATATGATCCAGCAAAGCCTTATGCACCTGGAATTAATGATCTTGAATTCCAGCCCACCTATTCCATCATGGAGGATAGAAATGGAGGGCTGTGGGTAGGAATAATTGATTATCTGCAGCACCCCACTCACCTGATCAGATATGATACCACTTTGAGAAAGAATCAGGAATTTCCAATGAGTTCATCCGCATGGCAAACTTATGAAAGCAACGATGGCACCATCTGGGTAGCAGGAGCCGGTACCAGTGGCAAAGTTCAAAAAATAACCCTCAAATCAAGACCCTATAATCTTCGAACGGACATTAGCGGAATTCGTGGTGCTTATATGAGATCACCGCTTTCAAAAGATCTGGGAGGTGTCATCCTTGGTCCAATGAACATGACCATTGACCCGGCTGATGGTCATTATTGGTTACAATTGGTCGTTGCTGAAGCATATGATCCAAGTGCATCTTCTTCGTTGGATTTGATTTTGGCAGAATACAATCCATTAACCAACAATGTAGAATTTCATCTCCTGGATCGTGATATCTCCGGTATTGACTTTAACTCCTTTGCCAATCAAATGGGAGTAAAGGGATTGGAAGTAGACAAGGAGGGCGCAATCTGGGGAAGTTTCTTTTCCGGATATGGACTTTTTCGCTTCGACCCAAATTCAAAAACAGTTCGCAAGTATTTACATGACCCCAATGATCTGAATACTATTAGCTCCAATGAAATCACTACCCTTATGATTGATAGCCGGGGAGAGATTTGGGCGGCAACATTTGAGAGTGGGCTTAATCGAATCAATCCGGCAACAGGTAAAGTTACTCACTATCATTTCGATGCTCCAGACTTTGGGGATAATGATAATGCTATTTCAATAATTGAAAGTCGTGATGGAAAAATATTAATTGGTGGTAGTTTTAATCTTCTGGAAGACTGTTTCATTGTTGAGCTAGATCCGGCTACAGATGTCATGAGAAAGATTATTCTACCTGGATTCATGTCACATTGGCTTGTTGTCAGTATGGCTCAATCTGTGGAAAATGGGAACATCTTAATGGCGCTAGGTGGCAACATGGGAGGAATTGCGTATTATGACTGGGAGTTCGGTGATCTTCATTTGATAGACGCAGAAAGTGGATTTGCGTTCAATAACGTAGCAGGTGTGGTAAGTGATAAGCAGGGTTATTTTTGGCTGGCTGATGTAGAATCTTCCCTTTTTGTTCGGGTTCGTAATCAGGATGACTTTGTGTTTGAAGAGGCAGATCGAGTTCCTAATCAATGGCGCAGCGGCATTTTAGGAGCTAATGGAAAAATTTATTTTACAACTAGGAATGGAGGTTGGGTGGAAATTGATCCGGATAGAATAAAACCTGAGATCTCACAGGTAGCTACAAAAATTAAATTGGTTGACTTGTTTGTGCGTGGTGAAAAGCAAAAACCGCTAGCAGGAAGTTTCATTGATAAGCCTATTTGGTTATTGGAAGAATTAATACTGCCTTCCAACTCTGAAAATTTTTCATTTAGGTTTTCTGAATTTAACTATCAAACCTCAGGCTCTCAATTTCATTACCGTCTGTATCCCTTTGAGGTTGAATGGAAAAGAGCAGGCTCTTCGCCTGTGGCTAATTATTATCAAGTGCCATCTGGTAAATATTCGTTTCAGGTAAGATCGTTGAATATTTCCAATAACACCGATACTGAGCTGAATTTCAAGGTGGTAATCCTACCTCCCTGGTGGAGCACCTGGTGGGCTTATGGGGGATATGGTTTGGTATTTATAGGAGGTGTGTTCGTTGTGGATCGGGTGCAGCGAAGGAGATTAATCGCAAAAGCGAATGCAGAATCTAAAGAAAAGGAGTTGGCACAAGCTAGGGAAATAGAGAAAGCTTATAATGAATTAAAGGCGACCCAAACACAATTGATTCAATCAGAAAAAATGGCAAGTTTGGGAGAACTTACTGCTGGTATCGCCCATGAGATACAAAACCCACTGAACTTTGTTAATAATTTCAGCGAGGTTAACGAAGAGTTGTTGAACGAAATGAAGGAAGAGTTGAGCAAGGGAAAAATTGACGATGCCATTACGCTTGCCAATGATGCCATTGAAAATCAAAAGAAAATATATCACCATGGCAAACGTGCCGATGGCATAGTGAAGGGCATGTTACAACATTCAAGAGGTGGCAACGATGTCAAAGAGCCAACAGACATCAATGCCTTGGCAGATGAATACTTAAGACTGGCCTATCATGGGCTTCGTGCCAAGGACAAATCTTTCAACGCGAAGTTTGAAACTCATTTTGATGCTTCGCTTCCAAAAATACAGGTAGTACCGCAAGACATAGGCAGGGTAATTTTAAATTTAATTACAAATGCCTTTTATGCAGTGTCGGAGAGGCTTCGACAGGCCCGCCTGCCGGACGGGCAGGTTCAGCCTGACAGCGGCTATGAGCCCATGCTTACGGTCACCACAAGAAATCTGGGAAGCAAAATAGAAATCAGCGTTAAGGACAACGGTAACGGAATCGCGGATGCTGTAAAAGAAAAAATATTCCAACCTTTTTTCACTACCAAACCAACCGGGCAGGGAACTGGGTTGGGATTGAGTATGAGTTATGATATTGTCAAATCCCATGGCGGTGATATTCGTGTAAATTCCAGCCCGGGGTTAGGTTCTGAATTTATTATTACGCTTATTAGGAATTAATACCTTATAAAAATAATTGATGTCTGAAATGGAATTAATGAAACGGATTTACGCTTTACTTAAAGTCTCGAACTTATGAAATCCGGTATTCATCTGTTTCAGATCCTTTGGGTGTTTGTTGCATACACCAACGTTTACGCTCAGGTGGAGCTTGAGTCACCCAAAGCCAAGCTTTCAAGTGAAGCGCCATCGCTGCGTTTTGAGCAACTAAGCATTGAAGAAGGGCTTGCTCAGTCTACCGGCAACACCATCATGCAGGACAAACAAGGTTACATTTGGATATCCACCCAAGGAGGACTGCACCGGTACGATGGTTACGAATTTAAGATATTCAATGCTGTGCCCTTTGATACTACATCTCTCTCTGGCAATTGGGTGTGGGGAACCAGTGAAGCCAGCAATGGCGACATCTGGGTGGGTACCGAAAACGGAGGACTCAATAGATTGGATCCCATTACAGGAACAGCTAAACATTATCGTCATGACCCGGATGATTCAACCAGTATCTCCAGTGATCGAACATTTTATCCATTAGAAGCAAGTAATGGAGATCTTTGGGTAAGTACGCTAAGTCGTGGACTCAATCGCATGCGTGCCGGAGAAGAGGGGCGATTTATTCGTTACACGCACGATTCGGAAAATCCAAATACCATTTCCTCTGACGAGTTATACTGGCTCAGCGAAGATAGTGAAGGTATGATATGGGCAGGATCTTCAAATGGCATCAATCGCATTGATCCGAAGACTGAATCGATTACCAGGTACCTTTATGATCCCAAGGTCAATGTCTTTTACGGACATCCGCAAAATGTACTTGGTCAATATATTCCTTCAGGCATTCAGGGAGTATTGTGGCTTGCTACCGGTAATGGTCTGGTAAGATTAAACAGCAAGACAAATGAACACAAGCGGTTTTTGATTGAACCTAATAAGGGGGCTGTAAATCCATTGAACTTTCTCCATGAAGTAAAGCCTGATCCATCGGATCCCAACATACTATGGGTAGGCGGTCCGGGCACCGGCATCGCTCGATTTGATATGCGAACTGAAACGTTTACCAGCTACCGCAATGATCCACGCGATCAACATAGCCTGCGCGACAATCAGGTCATTTCACTTTTGCTGGATCGTACGGGGATGATGTGGGCGGGCACTTCCACGGAGGGTATCAATGCGTTCAATCCAGGGGCTGTTAACTTTATGCATATAAAAAATAATCCGGATGATCCATCAAGCCTGGCCCCAGGCACAGTCTGGGGCGTGTACGAAGACAGCGAGGGTAGCTTGTGGGTAGGAACGGATGTGGGTTCTGCGGGACATATTCTTACACATTTTGATGCCACAACCAGAAAGGTCAAGCGATACCGACATGACCCTAATGATCCCAACACATTACTTTTTGGAAGCCTTCGTGTTTTTGCTGAGGATGAAGATGGAAACTTTTGGGTCGGAGGGTCTGGTGGACTTAGTTTATTCGACCGTAAATCGGGTAAAGTAATAAGGTATCAGCATGAACGTATAAGGGAAAATAGAGGTCGCAATGTGATTTTTGCATTGAAGCCTGAGGTAGGTGATAAAAGTAAGCTGCTGGTTGGTAGTGTGGGCGGACTCGATCGTTTTGATACGCGTACCCGAACTTTCACACACATTCCCCTTTCTGCTGACAGCAGCAATGTTGGACCTGTTGTTTTTGATCTTTTACAAGAGACCAATGGAAATCTTTGGCTAGGCACAGGCAAGGGGTTATACCTAATTGATCCATCAGGAAAAGTTTCAATAGAATCATCCTACAGCCCAACAGATACAACTCAAATAAGTACAAATTTTATTCACAGCCTGGTTGAGCGGAAATCAGAGCCTGGCATTTTGTGGATTGGCGTGTCAAATGGTGGGTTGAATCGATTTGATAAGAAAACCAAAATGGTGACGCACATTACTGAAAAGGATGGACTTCCCAATGGCAATATTTATAGCATTCTGGAAGATGACAAAGGTACACTTTGGATGAGTACCAATGGAGGGATTAGCAATTATGATCCAGATACAAAACGATTTAGAAATTATGGCCTTGATGATGGATTGATGGCATTGGAATATGACCAAAATGCTTACGCAAAAGGAGCGAGTGGTGTGTTTTATTTTGGCAGTGGACTTGGTGTTACCGCCTTCGAACCAAAATATCTCAGCACCAATACGATACCTCCTCAGGTTGTTATTTCTGATTTTAAACTTTTTAATAAATCCATTGCAGGAGATCCGAAATTACCTCTTAAGCAAGCGCTGGCACACAATGACAAGATTGTACTTGCTTTTGATCAGAATGAAATCAGTATCAATTTCGTGGCACTTCATTTTGCCAATCCAGGTAAGAACAAATACAGCTATAAACTTGAAGGCTTCGATGAGGAATGGATTGACGCAGGAAGTCAGCGAACCGCCACCTATACCAACCTGCCTCCGGGAGATTACTCTTTTCATGTAAAAGCTGCAAATGTAGATGGCATATGGAATGAGGAAGGTGCATATGTTGATTTCAGTATTCTGCCGCCCTGGTACAGAACATGGTGGGCCTATATGTTCTTCGTTGCCATTTTCGGTTCTGGTGTTTATGGAGTCGATCGAATTCAACGGCACTTGCTTTCAAAGAAAGAGCGTGAGAGAGCAGCGCTTCGTGAGGCCGAATTGCGTGCCGAGGCAGAAAACAAACGAAGGGCAGATACAGAAGAACTAAGTAAAATCGGACGTGCCATTACCTCATCACTGTCGATAGAGAAAATAATTGAAACCGTATATGAAAATGTGAATTCACTGATGGACGCTGCCATTTTTGGTGTGGGAGTTTACAATCAAGAAAAAAGGCGCCTTGATTTTCCTTCAACCAAAGAGGAAGGCGTGATGCTGCCTCCGTATTCCAACCACCTGGATGAAGAGCATTGGCTTTCTATTTGGTGCTTCAAGAATAAGAAAGAAATTATAATTTCGGATTTTGAAAAAGAGTATAAAAAATATTTGAGCTCCTACAGTAAGCCAATTGTGGGAAAAACACCAAACTCAATAATTTACATACCGCTCGTATTGCAAGGTGAGGTTACTGGAGTCATCACAACACAAAGTTTTAAAAAAGATGCATACTCAGAGTATCACGTTAACCTCTTGAGAAACCTTGCTATTTATGCTGCCATCGCGTTGGACAATGCCTACGCCTACAGAAAAATTGATTCCACACTCAGTGAACTGAAGTCAACACAGACGCAACTTATACAATCTGAGAAAATGGCGTCTCTGGGTGAACTCACCGCAGGAATTGCGCATGAGATTCAAAATCCATTGAATTTTGTCAACAATTTTTCAGAGGTAAACAAAGAACTAGTTGATGAACTGGTTCAGGAATTAGAAGCCGGAAATATTAAAGAGGCAATGGCAGTGGCTGCCGATTTGAAAAATAACGAGGAAAAGATTGTATTTCACGGTAAACGAGCCGATGGAATAGTTAAAGGAATGTTGCAACATAGTCGAAGTAGTAATGGCGTAAAAGAACCTACAGATATCAATGCTATCGCTGATGAATACCTGCGATTAGCTTTTCATGGTTTGCGAGCTAAAGACAAGTCATTTAATGCCACGATGAAAACGGAGTTTGACTCCTCATTGGGTAAGGTCAACGTCATACCTCAAGACCTGGGCAGGGTAATACTCAATTTGATTACGAATGCATTTTATGTAGTGACCGAGAAAAAGCAAATGGTTAAAAATGGGTATGAGCCAACAGTAATTGTTGGGACCAAAGAATTGAGCGATAAAGTAGAAATTACTGTAAGTGACAATGGAAACGGTATCCCCCAATCAATCATAGATAAAATATTTCAGCCTTTTTTTACCACGAAGCCTTCAGGAAAGGGTACAGGACTGGGACTGAGCATGAGTTATGAGATTGTAACCAAATTGCATGGAGGGGAACTGAAAGTGGCAACAAAAGAAAATGAAGGCACTACCTTCAAAATAATTTTACCCAAATAATACGTTATGAAAATTCTGGTAGTAGATGATGAAAGAGATATTAAAGTTTTGTTTGAACAACGCTTTAGAAAGGAAATAAAAAATAATGTGGTTGACTTTGTTTTCGCGTTTTCCGGAGAGGAGGCCCTGGAGTACTTAAACTCCACACAGCATGAAGCCATATTAATATTATCAGATATCAATATGCCGGGCATGAGTGGGCTGCAGCTTTTGGAACAAGTGAAAATGAAGTTTTTAAAACCGCCTCCGGTGGTCATGATGATTACAGCCTATGGAGATGCTGAAAATCATCGAATGGCCAAAGAGTTGGGAGCCGATGACTTTTTAACCAAGCCGGTAGATTTTACAACCCTTAAGGAAAAATTAAACCTCGCTAGCTGATGGCAAAAATTTTAGTAGCCGATGATGAGGCTGATTTGGAGACATTGATTAAACAAAAGTTTCGTCAAAAAATTCGTGAAAAAGAGTACGAGTTTGTCTTTGCTGTTAATGGAAATGACGCACTGGCGAAAATTAAGGAACATCCGGATATTGATATTGTACTGAGCGATATTAATATGCCCGAGATGGACGGACTCACTTTACTGGGTAAGCTTGGCGAGTCCAATCCGTTGATCAAAGCAGTTATTGTATCTGCATACGGTGATATGGACAATATTCGTGTGGCCATGAACCGTGGTGCATTTGACTTCATCACCAAGCCCATCAATTTTGAAGACTTGAACATTACCATGCAGAAAACCATTTCGCATGTCATCCATATCAGAGAGACACTACGTGCGGTAAAAGAGAATAATATCCTTAAGATGTACGTAGATGAAACGGTACTCAACTTTATGGGAAGTCGTGAATATGAAAGTTCGCTGATGGCCAATGAAACACTTGAAGCATCAGTCGTTTTTGTTGACATCTGTGGCTTTACGAGAATAAGTGAAACTGAATCTGCGGATGTTGTGGTCAAATTATTAAATGACTATTTCGACATCATTGTTAAAGAGATAATTGGGCAAGGCGGATACATCGATAAATTCATCGGAGATGCCATCATGGCTGTATTCCGAGGTGAGTATCATCTGGATCGTGCACTGGATGCCTGTATAGCTGTACGAAATAAAATTGACCAGTTACCGCAAGGCCAAAATGCATTCGTGCCTAAAGTCTCCATTGGTATCAACAGTGGGGAAATGATTTCAGGAAACATAGGATCGGTTACGCTTAAGAGATTGGACTATACTGTAATTGGAGATACAGTTAATACAGCACAGCGTTTGCAGTCCGTGGCTGAGCCCGGACAAATTGTGATTAATGAATCCTGCTATGAAATGATTAAGGAGTCTTTTAGCTGCAAAAAAGTTGGTGAGGTGAGCTTGAAAAATAAAGCTAAGCCTGAAACGATTTATGAAGTAAAAGATTAATAAAAAAGTCACCTCAGCGGGTGACTTTTTTGTTTTAAGAATGGTTGTCTTTACTGCGTGATACCTTCCAGGTTCAGCAAGAATGCATATTCCTGAGCAGTCTCCCGGTAGGTCTTAAATCGCCCACTTGCTCCGCCATGCCCTGTTTTCATATTGGTTCTTAAGAGCAGCGTATTGTTATCCGTTTTTAGTTCACGGAGCTTGGCCACCCACTTAACCGGTTCCCAATACTGCACCTGGCTGTCATGAAGTCCAGTGGTAACTAGCATGTTTGGATAATTCTGTGGCTTTACCTGGTCGTAAGGTGAGTAATCCAGCATGTAAAGGAAGTATTCCAGGTCTTTAGGGTTTCCCCATTCGTCAAACTCACCAGTAGTCAACGGAATGCTTTCATCTAACATTGTCGTTACAACATCCACAAAAGGTACTTTAGCGACCACACCTTTATATAGCTCAGGGGCCATATTTACTACCGCTCCCATCAGCAATCCACCTGCACTTCCACCTTGTGCATAGAGATGTTGAGGTGAAGTATAATTTTCGTCAATTAAAAATTGCGTACAATCGATGAAGTCTGTGAAAGTATTCTTCTTCTTGAATAATTTACCGTCTTCATACCACTGCCTTCCCATTTCCTGACCGCCTCGGATATGTGCAATGGCATAAATGAATCCGCGATCCAAAAGACTAAGTCGGGTGGAGGAGAACGAAGGGCTCATACTTGAACCGTAAGAACCATATCCATAAATCAGGGTTGGATTGGCTCCATTTTTTTCTATCCCTTTTTTATACACGATAGACATGGGTACCTTGGTTCCATCTCTGGCCACTGCCCAAAGCCTGTCTGTTTGATAATCATCAGCGTTATATCCACCGACTACTTCCTGCTGTTTCAATAATTTCTTATCCCTCGTCTTCATATGGTAGTCGTAGGTAGAGTTGGGAGTGGTCAAAGAGGTATAACCGAATCGCAACAATTCCGTGTCGAATTCTATGTTCGTAGAAGGATAGATGGTATAGGCTGTTTCACCAAAATTCAAATAATGCTTTTCGTTGGTGCGTTGATCAATGATCTGCATGAGGGTATTGGCGTTGGCACGTTCGCTCAGTACCAAATAATTTTTGAATATTTCGATCCCTTGTAACAA
>DATCZR010000170.1:0-22222 GCA_036525835.1 Cyclobacteriaceae bacterium | reverse complement strand
TAAAGAAACCCAGCGTCATTTGTTTCATAGTAAGGATAGTTCTTCAAGAATTGAATTTTATTTGGAATTTCTGCCAAAGGTGAGTTCACCACTAGCTTGTCAAATTCAATCCAGCTGGAATCCGATAAATGATAGGCAGATGAAAAACTCAAACAATAGGATTTCAAATCGTCCTTATCTTTCTCTTTGTTTGAGAAAATTAAATCTTTTATTCTATTCGTTCTGGGGGCGCCTTGTGGCACTTTTATAAATGCGCCTCGGATGATATTTTGCTTGAGTATAAAATTATCGATATGAGATTGATAATATTCTTCAATTTCTGCATCCGAAACTTCATCACTCATATTTTGCTGGATATATAGTTTTTGAAATTGATAGCCAATCAGGCTATAGCGATAATCCAGAATTTTTCGTTCCACCTCTGCCTCATTAATGTTGATTCTTTTCAGCGCCTCACTAATTAGCAATTGCTTCCGTATCCAGCTGTTGATATACGCTTCAAGCCTGGCCACACTGTCTTCTTTAGGTGTGCTGGATGTGACAATTCCTTCTAACTCATCCAAATAGAGGTAGGTGTTATTTACTCGCGCCACTGCACGCCTATCCTGTTCTTCCTCAGTCTTATCCTTTTTCATTCTGATGAGCTCACAACCTGCCAGGCAAGCTCCAAGGATGACCACGAAAAATAAATTCCGTAACAATATATTTGACTGAATGCCGTTCAACAGTTTAAAATTAAGTGTTAAGATTTTTCTTTTGGTACTAATTGCTCGATGGCCTTTTTCCTTCCCTTAGCATTAACTTTTACCGGGTATTTCTTTTTTAATTCGGATATCCATTCCTTTTCCAACGAATCTTGATAATCAGAAATTACACTTGCCCTTACCTCCTCAAATGCTTTACGGCCAGGAGGAACCAGCTTACTAATTTCCACAAGATAATACTTTCCGTCCGTTTCCAGTTGATGCAAGCCAATCGACCAACTGATTTGGTCTATCACTTTGTTATCCCCTTTTTCATAGGATCTAAAATTTACAATTGACTTAAATTGCCTGGTGTCATCGCGTGATAGCGTATCCCCCTTCTCCATTTTTGTCTTGATCAAATCGCTGAACTCCTTATCTTCAGTGGAAAATATTCTAGCCTCTATCCTCAGGCCCGCATTGTATTTTTCAGGATGACCATCGTAATACTCCCTTTGACCTACGGAGTCTGCAGATGCCTTATTCCATACTTCCACTTCCATAATATTAAATAGCAATATTCCCTCTCTGTATTCATTCACCATTTTTCTATACTCCGGATTCGCTTGTTGCAACTTAACATCTTCCAACGATGCTAACTTCTCGTCCACAAATTGATCATACAGGTTTTGCAGGTAATCAATTGGTGTCATTTTGCTGGACGTTTGATGATTGACAACATAGCTAGCAAAATTTTTTATTAAGACAGGCCTTCCTTCAACGGTAAAAAGTTCATCCGACTCGTTAACTCCTGTTTTGCCTGGTTTCCAATTGCCTTTGATCAGACTGCTGTCAGCCAACTTTTCCAATTTATTTTTGAGTAAAGGGGTTTCCTGGTAATTAAATTTTCTTCTTCTTCTTTCCTCTGCCAATGCTTTTGATATCGCCATTCGCTCGTCTCTCGCAACTTTCTTTTCAAGTGAGGCTTTTAATTCAACATAAGGGGGAAGTGGAATTTTTCTTTCCAATCTGATTATGTGCCAACCATAGGAAGTTTGTACTGGTTTGGAAATTGATCCAGCCTCCTTTAATGAGAAAGCAGCTTCTTCAAATTGAGGTGCCGAGGCTAAGGCCCCCATTCCAAATGGCCTCAGTCTGCCACCATTGTCTTTGGTGCCAGGATCTTGAGAATATTTGACACAAAGTGTATCCCAATTTCCTGAGTGCTGTAGCTGACCGTATACCTCATCAATTAGTTTCCTGGCATTGTCATCTGATCCTCGAATCAAAATATGAGAGACCTCCACTTCGCCACTTGAAGGTCTTTTATCAAATACTTTAATCAGGTGATATCCAAATTGGGTGCGAATAGGATTTGACACTTCACCTACATTCATGTGGTAAGCAGCCTCCTCGAATGGAAATACCATTTGCAGTGCGGAGAAGTATCCCAGATTGCCACCGTTCATTTTTGCAGATGGGTCTTCAGAAAATTCTCTTGCCAATTTTTCAAAGTCTTCACCTTGTACGGCACTCGAACGGATAGCTATGGCTTTATTAAATGCATCCAAAGTATCTGCTGGAGCAGCTTCAGGTCCGACATTAATCAAAATATGTGAAGCCTTTACTTCCTGACCCAACCGTTTATAGGCTTGCTCGGTAAGCTTTTTTAGTTCATCAACCTCAGCTGTAAAAGGTTTTTTAAGCTCTTCCTTATAACCGTTTAATTCTTTGACAAACTCGGGTGAAGAATCTATGCCTCTGGATTCAGCCTCTCTTACTTTCAACTTAAAATTGATCAACAGGTCGATGTACTCATCAATTTTCTCCCTCGTAAATTCATCCTTTCTGCCCTGATTATTCTTCTTGTACAAATAGACAAATTCCTCAACAGTAATCGGCTTGGAGTCAATTTCAAATAAGGTAAGATCTCCGGGTAATTTTTTTTGGCCATAGGCCGAAAAGCAAACCCAGATAATAATCATTACCAAAAATTCTTTGCGCATCATCTTTAATGGCCTCTCTATCTATTCAATTGTGAAACAATATGCTCTACGGATGTAGAGCCAGGAAAACTTTTAATCATCCTTAATTCATGATCATAAAGTCTTAAATGGGGTAGCTGAATTCCTCCAAAAAACTGATAACCATACAGCGGACTTGTATAGGCAAAATGAACGTTTTCCAACTCACTCAACCCGTACTGAATTGAAAAATCGTGAATGTCCTTTAACTGAACAGATGCGATCATGAGAATGGTAACGTCTTTTAACTTTTCAATATTTGCTTTAATTTCTCTTGCTTCTGCCTGACAGTGTTCGCAGGTGGGATTAAACACAATAAGTAAAACAGATTGTTTGAGTTGACCCTGGGTTATCTGAAACCGGCTGCTATCCAGACTTAACAAATTAAGTCTTTCAAGGTCTCCCAGATTGGCAGGCTTTGAATCATTCGAGTTACAACTTTGGAGCATCCCTGCTGACAACAAAATACTTCCCAAAAATGTAATCCATTTGCTGCTCCTGTTCATATCTGCTCTTTAGACGCTTTTTGTTAATCGACAAACATTCTTACCCTCTCTTGTGAAATACTCCACTTTATCCATAATAGACTTAACCAATCTAATACCCAGACCTCCTTTTCTTTTTTCATGGATAAGGTTATCCATTTTGGGTTCGTTGAAATCGTTGATATCAAAAATGTTCCCATCGTCAATTATTTCAAACACGAGTTGCCTTTTTTGCGGCTCAAGAATACAGAGCTCAAGGGTATGATCGGGATTGCAATGGTGTGCATGGATCATCAGGTTTGAACACATTTCGTCAATAGCCAGTACAATTGCACTTAGTTCCAGCTCTGGTATCTGATGTGGTGCCAGCGAATTTCGAATGAATTCGCGAATGCCTTTCAGGTTGCTTAAACTACACCCTATGCTATACCGATAGTTCATTTACCAATTGTTTTGCTTCCTCTTTGGTTGTTCTAATATGGATCAAGTCGGCCAACCCCAGAATACTAAAATTATTTGCCACCTTTTCATTGAGTCCGTACATCGCCATACTAATTCCCTTGTCTTTAAATTCCTCAATGTATGACATGAACACACCCAGACCAGCTGAAGATATGTACTCAAGGGAACTACAATCCACCAGAATCTTCTTATACCCCTCTCCCACACTTTTGGCTATGGCCAGATCCAATTCTATGGAAGAACTGGCGTCAATCTCGCCTATTACCGCCAGGGTGTCTATTCCTCCTTCTTGCAGTCGTTTTATTTGAACCATCTTTATTAACGATTTTAATTTTTATAAGTTCTGTTCTATTGAAATCTCACAATCATGGTGGTAAAATCATCATTTATTTCTGTCGTGCCTGAATATTCGTATAATCTTGAAATTAAATGCTCCTGAATTTCCTTTGCTTTGCTGTTTTTCACCTCTAAAATGGTGCGCTCAAGGTTCTCGTAGCCAAATTCCTCTCCCTTGCTATCATTGGCCTCTGTAATGCCATCCGTATATAGTACCATTAAGTCGCCCTTTTCATAATCCATTTCATATAATTCAATCATGTTACAGAAGCTGCTGTTCTTCACCATACCCAAAGCAGCCCCTTTATCCTGAATATATTCTGAGGTATCAGTTTTGGCTTTATAGAAAAGAATAGGGCAATGACCTGCTCTTGAATAAGTAATTTTTTTTCGCTCTTTATCTATTACAAAATAAATGGCAGATATAAACGAGCCACGTTCAAGGCAAAATACCAATGCTTTGTTTGCCCGGATCATGAATTCCTTTGGATCCAATTCCTGCTGTGCCAGGCTATGGAATACTCCTTTCATTTGTGACATATGAAAAGCTGCCGTAGTGCCTTTACCCGATACATCGGCAATGATCATGGCCACTTTTTGATCATTTATTCTTATGGTGTCATAATAATCGCCCCCAACTTCATCTGCTGATTGTGAAAAAGCAGCCACGTCATAACTAGAATCAAATTCGAGCTTTTCTGGCAAAAGGCTCTTCTGTACCATTTTAGCAATCTTGAGCTCTTCCTTGTAGCGCTCGTTTTGAAAGGCTTCCTCCAACAAGCGGAAGTTTTCAATTGAAATGCCGGCTTGGTTGGCAAAAGTGGACACCACGCGAGTCATCTCCTTATTAAATCCATCTGGCAATTCTTTTAGCATAGCCAAAGTACCAATCATGTTTCCCTTTACATTGATTGGAAATGACAACATGGATCTAAACCTGGCCCCTTTGAGCGAACCCAAATGGCTGGAAAGATTCTTGGTTTTATCAATCCCCTGATCTAGTATGCCTTTTATGTTATGTGTAATAATATGTTCCCGAATGGCTCTTGCTTCTGATTCAGTAATACCATAGGTGTACATTCTGTTTTCTTCTGATGCACTTTTAATTTCGAGCCAGGCCGCATCTGCAAAAACTGAACTCACAGAACTTTCTAATAAAATATTATAAACACTCTCCTCACTTTGTTCAGTTTGAATGGATTGACTAATCCGCTGAAAGTTTACTACTTCCTCCAGTTTTTGCTCAAATACCGATGAGGTGGGCAGGTTAAAAAGAATTACCAGAAATGAAAAAAGGCTATAAACAATTACAAAACCAAAAACGGAAAGGCTTAATGTATGTGCTCTGAAATCAAGAAATGAAGTGGATTGAATACTTATAATATCCGACAAACGAGATACGGTATAAAAAAAGTAACCCAAATAGAAAAATGCCAATAACAACAAAAGCAAACTAGTCCACTTTTGTTTGAAGTTGAGATAGGCCACCCATTTCATATTGGCACACAGTATCAGTCCTAAACCGCCTAATACAATTGCAATGATGGTATTAAGTGTCCCATTGGCACTAATGTTTAAACTATCATAAAGCAGTGCAAATAGAATGGTAAGCTCAAATACCTTCCATAGCCTGATCAGCCATTTTGATTTTTGGTATAGGATCAGTCTCTTCCAGGATGTAAAGGCTGCAATTAAAAAGCTTACAAAAAGGCCAAGATTGATATGATAGATGACATCCGTAAAAATGGTGTTAGTAGCCAGCGTGGACTTGTCTCCCAACATGAAAATAATCAGCCTTATCGAAAGAGAGGTAACTGTAGCAACGAGACCTGTTGCGAATACCTGCCAAAGCAGATCGGTAAAGTTCAGACTTTCTTCACGCTCAATTTTGAATTTGTAGTAATAAAATAGGCAGAGAATGTACAGGTCAAACATAAACCGAGGCAACCACACCGGTACATCAGGATTGAGTCCTCTTAGATCGCTGAATAGTACAGTTACATCTGAAAAAACGAGCACAAGCCAGGCTATCATAGAGCCTAAAAATGTGATCCGTATAATTGCTTTTACTTGCAAAATGGAACTGAATTGATAAAAAATAAGCCAATCGGAAAATTGGCTCTACAATAATAGGAAAAGGAGTTTAGCCCATGAAATCTGGCGATTTCCATAGCCATAATAATCAGTTCCAAAAGCCGGTCAAGGTTACATTCTAACGCATGAGGGGCTAGTTGCGGCTATAGTTAGGTGCCTCTTGGGTAATGGATACATCATGGGGATGGCTCTCGTTAACGCCTGCTGCCGTAATTTTCACAAACTTGGCGCCTTTTAGCTTTTGAATGTTCTTGGCTCCACAATAACCCATGCCGGCACGAAGACCTCCAACCAACTGAAAAAGTACTTCAGAAACATTTCCCTTATATGGCACGCGACCTGAGATTCCCTCCGGTACTAGTTTCTTGATGTCATCCTCTACATCCTGAAAGTATCTGTCCCTGGAGCCCTTACCCATGGCCTCAACTGAGCCCATTCCTCTATAGGACTTGAACTTCCTTCCCTCGTACAGGATCATTTCCCCTGGTGCTTCTACCGTTCCCGCAAGCAAAGATCCAATCATGACGCTATCGGCACCGGCAGCTATAGCTTTGGCAATATCACCTGAAAAGCGAATACCTCCGTCAGCAATCACTTTCACATTTGATCCTTTTAACGCTTTCGCAGCCTCATATACTGCAGATAGTTGCGGCAATCCTACCCCGGCGACGATCCGTGTGGTGCAAATACTTCCAGGTCCTACTCCCACCTTCACGGTATCCGCACCAACTTGGGCGAGCATCTTGGCGCCTTCTCCGGTTGCCACATTGCCAACTACCAGTTCTATCTCAGGAAATTTTTTCTTTACTTTTTTCGCATTGTCAATCACAAATTTGTGATGCCCATGTGCCGTGTCAATGCTAATGACGTCTACCCCCGATATCTTGAGGGCTGATATGCGGTCGATAATGTCTGGCGTTACCCCTACTGCCGCACCTACCCGCAGCCTGCCAAAGTTATCCTGGCAAGCATTGGGCTTATTCTTTTTCTTCTGGATATCCTTAAAGGTGATTAATCCGGTGAGCTTGCCTTTCTTATTGATGATGGGCAGCTTCTCAATCTTATACTTCTGTAAAATGACCTCCGCCTTTTCAAGAGTTATTCCTTCTTGTGCGGTTATCAGGTTTTCTTTTGTCATCAGGTTCTCCACCGGCTTCGACATGTCTTTCTGAAACCTTAAATCCCGATTGGTAATAATCCCAAGCAATTTTCCATTTCCATCTACAATTGGAATCCCCCCGATTTTAAACTCCTTCATGATGTTTTCCGCGTCACGCAAGGTGGAATTCACTTGAAGCGTAATGGGATCGAGGATCATCCCACTCTGTGATCTCTTTACTTTGCGCACCTGGGCCGCTTGTGCCTCTATGCTCATATTCTTATGAATGAAGCCCAATCCACCTTCCAATGCCATGGCGATAGCCAAATCCACTTCGGTAACGGTATCCATGGCCGCTGAAATGATCGGAATGTTAAGCTTTATCTTGCTGGTAAGCTGGGTCGAAATATCTGTTTCCCTGGGTAGCACTTCCGAGTAGGCGGGCACAAGTAGCACATCATCATAAGTAAGTGCTTCAAACAGGAGTTTAGATGAGTTCAGGTGGGTCATGGCAAATAATATTTACGTATCATTATTTGCCGCGCAAAGTTAGCCTAATTTGAAGATATCCCAATTTCCGGTGTCTGATATATCTCCTTAACTTTAACTAACTTTTGAAACCAATTTGAAAATTCAAGTAAAAAATACGCAAAACATGAAAAAAGCCTTTGCTCTTATCATTATGCTGTCAATACCGATAATTGGTTTAAATGCCCAAACCCAAACCGGAAAGGCTTCATTCTATGCAGATAAATTTGAAGGCAGAACTACAGCCAGCGGAGAGAAATACAGACACAACAAGCTGACTGCCGCACACAAAACACTGCCATTTGGCACCAAAGTGAAAGTCACTAATCTGGCCAATGATAAAGAAATAGAAGTGACCATTAACGATCGGGGACCCTATGTAGAGGGTCGAATTATCGATTTGTCGAAAACAGCAGCCGAAGCACTTGGTTTTATCAACCTCGGACTGGCAGATATAAAAATGGAAGTAGTTGATGCCGGAGATGGCAAAGGCAAAACCCAACCCGTCACCATTGACAAAGTATCTGTAGATGAGAAAGAATTTTATGATCTGTCTATTTCCAGACTTAAACCCAAAGGGTTTGGAGTCCAGATTGGCACCTATCAGGAATTAGTGAACTTGATGAGGCTCTCTGAAAATCTTAAGAACTCCTATAAAAAAGATGTCACGATTCAGGTGAAAGTGATTAATGGGATAAAGTACTATAGCATCATTCTTGGTCAATTCTCAAAGAAGCCGAAAGCAACTGATTTTTTATCTGATGTGAAGAAAAAATTTCCTGACGCTTTCATTGTTGAATTCAGTCGCCTGTAAATACTCACACCCTGTATACTTTACGATGCAATAGTCGAATTAATTAATAGGGTAAAATCTTTTTTCCTTTTCAGTATCTGATACTTTCGTATAAAATTATCTGTTGGAAATTTTCGGTTACATAGCTTCCGTTTTCATTGGTGTCACATTGGGTCTTTTGGGGGGAGGCGGATCTATACTGACGATTCCTATTTTGGTTTATCTCTTTCATTTAGATGCTGTAACCGCTACTGCCTATTCACTTTTTATCGTTGGATCAACCAGTTTGGTGGGCGTTGTGCCAAAGCAAAGAAAGGGCTTTGTTAATCTGAGAACCGGGTTCATATTTGGTACCCCTTCGTTGGTTACCATCTTTGCTACTCGTAAGTGGATAGTTCCTGCTATTCCAGATATACTTGTAACCATGCATTCATTTGTGCTGACCAAACGAGTTTTCCTTTTGGGACTATTTGCAGTGCTTATGATCGTGACTTCATTTTCAATGATTGGAGGCAGAAAAGAGCTGTCCGCAGAAGAGAAAGGAATAAATATTCTAATGATCATTATTCAAAGTATTTTAATAGGTCTGCTTACCGGATTGGTAGGTGCCGGTGGAGGATTCCTGATCATACCGGCACTCGTATTACTTACTGGGCTGCCCATGAAAATAGCCACCGGGACCTCCCTTTTTATAATTGGTTTTAATTCTTTGTTTGGATTCATGGGGGATGTCATCAATTTGCCTATCCACTGGGATTTCCTTTTTCTAATCACTGGCCTGGCTATAGCAGGAATATTTATGGGCAATTGGCTTACCTCAAAAATTCACGGAAGACACCTGCGAAGATCCTTCGGATGGTTTACCTTAATTATGGGCTGCTGGATATTGTTGAAGGAACTATTTCTGAATTGAAATTGCTATGTGACTGAAGTCACTTACTATTTGCATAAAGACTTCGAACTTAGTGTTTGAATTAAATAAAATGACAGCAAAGAAAAATTTCAATGAATTGATCCAGGGGGATAAGCCTGTGCTCGTGGATTTTTTTGCCGAATGGTGCGGTCCATGTAAAATGATGGCCCCTGTCCTTACCGAATTTTCAAAAGAAATGGGGGACAAGGTAAAAGTCATCAAAGTGGATGTGGACAAAAATCAAAGTGCATCCATGGCATATCAAATTCAGGGCGTCCCGACTCTCATTCTATTTCAAAAAGGAAAAGTAGTTTGGCGACAATCAGGTGTCGTACCAGCGCATCAGTTGAAGCATATTGTGCTTCAATACATATAACCCTTAGTCATTACCATAGAATCAAATACTTTTCGTTCCAATCAAATTTCAGTTGCACAATCCCTATCTTTTCTTTCTTCATATGGTCCAAACAAGCCGCTGCAACTGGAGAATGCTTTTTCTCTTTAGCCAAATCAAACTCTACATTCATTCCCGTTAAACATTGAATAAATAATTGTCCTGATAATCAATGAGTTAAGAAATAAAATACAATTACACTATCATTTTAGATAGTATTACTATTATATTTGTAAGTAATTACATTGATATGGCGAGTTTAGCTTTTAAATTAAATGACCACCTCTTTTTGAAAGATCCTCAGCATACCTTGCTGGGCCAAAATATCATCAGTAAGAGTGTAGAGCTCATTGATAAACTTGGTTTCGAACTGTTTACTTTCAAAAAGTTAGCATTTGAGATAACTTCTACCGAAGCATCCATTTACCGCTACTTTGAAAACAAGCACCGGCTCCTTCTCTATCTGGTCTCCTGGTATTGGAACTGGATTGAATACAGAATTGAAATTTCAACAAGTAACATTCACCTTCCTGAGGATAAACTGAAAGCAGGACTTCGGGTAATAACCGATAAGAAAAGTTTTGATTCCTCTTTTGCTTTTGTCGATGAAGAGGCCCTGCACCGAATCGTAATTGCCGAGCTTGATAAAACATATTTAACCAAAGATGTCGACAGAGATAACCAAGAAGGGTTATTTGGAGGCTTTAAATCATTGTGCAACAAAATTGCCAACCTCATTTCGGATGTAGGCCCCGAATATCCATTTCCAAATAGTCTGGCTAGCACCATTGTGCTGGCGGCTAAACAGCAACTATTTTTTTCCTCTCATCTTCCTTCTCTTAGTAGCCTGAGGGCAAATAGTAAAATTCATGACGAGATCTATAAATTTATAGAATCCTTAATTTTTAACACCATAAAACCGAAGAGTACGCATGCTTAATACCGATCAAATTCTTCGGATACTCCAGGAGTCCGGCCTGCTTTATCAACACGATATGAGCATGGCTGAGCTTAGGGGCCGGGAATTATCCAATAGAGAATATGCGCCTAACGAGTTGGATGAGTTTAAACGAGATCTAATTGAAACAGGAAATATCGTACGCTTGCTGCTCTTGGAATATTCGCTTAATGCAGACCAATATAAGCGATTTGTATCTGAATTAGAGTTTCCCATTTTGCTCTTTAGAAATGTCGAAACAGGATTATCTCCAGAAATTGTTTTCAAAAAGAAAAAGAAACTATTCCGGTTAACTTTCACGGAGGAACAAACGCATGAAAGCGAATTTGATCTTCAGGAATTGCAAGGTCTCGTTAATGAACAGAACGAAGTCACCTTCATGGCCATTACCGAGTACGATCATTTGGTGAGTGATTCTGAAAATGATGATGACCCGGACGCCGCTAAGCCATCGCCAGTCAAACGGCTTATTAAGCTTTTAAGGGCGGAAAAGAAAGATATATACTATGTATTCTTTTATGCCATTTTAGTGGGAATTATTAGTTTGGTTATTCCTCTTGGAATCCAAACTACCACTGAGCTGATATCTGGAGGTGTCTTTTTTAGCTCTATTTATCTCCTTATCGGCTTAATTATTCTTGGTGTTTTGGTTACCGGGGTATTGCAAATATTTCAGCTCACCATGGTGGAATATTTGCAAAGAAGAATCTTTACTAAAGCCGCGTACGAATTCGCATTTCGATTGCCTCGTGTAAAAAATGAAGCATTGTCAGGTAAATATGCACCTGAACTCGTTAACCGATTTTTTGATGTATTGACCCTACAAAAGGGGCTTCCTAAATTACTTATAGATCTTTCCTCTGCCACTATCCAAATAGTCTTTGGCCTATTGCTCATATCTCTCTATCACCCATTCTTTGTTTTCTTCGGAATTGTATTGATGTTCACCCTGGTATCTATTTTTTACTTCACTGGTCCCAAAGGACTAAGAACTTCAATAGAAGAATCCAAATACAAATACAAAGTTGTCTATTGGCTTCAAGAGCTGGGCCGCGCGCTCAACTCTTTTAAAGTATCCGGAAATTCTAATCTGCCCATTAGAAAAACCGATTTTAACCTCAACAATTATTTAAAATTCAGAAAGAGTCACTTTAGGGTATTGGTTACACAATACTCTTACATTGTAATGTTCAAGACAGGAATAACTGCAGCCCTTCTTATCTTGGGTGCCATGCTGGTAATCCAACGGGAAATCACATTGGGTCAGTTTGTTGCTTCCGAGGTAGTCATCATACTCATACTCAATTCTGTCGAAAAAGTAATTACTTATATGGATGTCGTTTATGATATGCTTACAGCTGTTGATAAAATCGCGCACGTGACTGACTTACCATTAGAAAAAAGTGGAGGAGTAGACTTCAGAAAATCAATGAATAAATTGCCTATTTCGGTTGATGTCAAAAACCTGAACTATAAATACCCGGATAGTAAATCCTATATGCTAAAGGACATTAACATGAGTGTCTTGCCTGGTCAGCGCGTATGCATTACTGGGCCGGGAGGAAGTGGTAAAACAACCTTAACCCAACTTATCTCAGGACTCCATAGTGATTTTGAGGGTTCAATCACAATCAATAAATATTCTATTAGAGACCTTGACTTAACTAATTTAAGAGATCACCTGGCCAAAAATATATCCATGGAGGATATATTTGATGGCTCCGTTTTAGAAAACATCACAGTGGGTAAAACTTATCTAACTGTGCAGGATGCCATCGTTGCCCTTGAAAAAACAGGAATCTACGATTGGGTGAATGGGCTTCCTGATGGCCTCAATACCAACCTGGTGAGTGGGGGGAAAGGCCTACCACGATCTATGGTGCTTAAGCTCATTCTTGCCAGATGCATTGCAAAAAAACCTAGTCTTATAGTCTTAAATGACTACTTCTCTAGTCTGTCGAATAAGGATAAAACAAGATTGATCCGAATGCTTTCTGCACCAGAAAATAATTGGAGCCTGATTGCTGTATCGAATGATCCGTTAATCATGGAGGCATGCGACAAAGTAATTGTTTTGGATAAAGGTAGAATTATTGGTGATGGAACATTTCAAGAATTACAAGAAAAAAATATGCTAGCCGAATTTATTGCCTAACGAATGCTTAGAATTTCTAAAAATAGAATTGACGATAAACTTCCCCAGGATAGACTGTACTCGCTGAGGGCATTGCAAACACCAAGGGCAGGAAAAGTTTTAGCCAAATGGCTCATGTTTTTGAGTGCCATTTTTCTAATCGTACTTTTCTTACCCTGGCAACAAAACATTCGCGGAAGAGGAGTATTGACTGCATTGGACCCAAGTCATAGACCACAGACTGTGGAAACTGCAATACCCGGAAGAATTAAAAAATGGCATATTCGCGAAGGTCAGTATGTGAATAAGGGTGATACCATTCTTTCTTTAAGCGAAATCAAGGAGAAATATTTTGACCCTCAGCTATTATCAAGATTGACTCAACAAATTGAGGCCAAGCAAAGCAGCTATGATTCCAAAAAGCAAAAGGCGCAATCACTAAGGAATCAAATTGTTGCCTTGAAATCGCAACAGCAGATAAAACTGGAACAGGCTCAGGCTAAATTGGATGCAGAAAAAGTAAAGTTCCAAAATGCGGAGAACCAGTATCAGCGAAACAAACAACTATATGATGCTGGTAACATCCCGCTAACTAAGTTTCAGGACTTTGAATATAAATTTCAAGAGAGTAAGGCGAACTTCAACAATGCGACCATTGAAGTCGGTCGAGTAGGAGCTGAGTTCACAGATAAAATAAATAAGGCGGAATCGGAATTAAACAATACCATGGCTGAGTTTTACGATACCCAAGGCGCACTGGCCAAACTTCGTAATGAATACACCAACATGGAAATCCGTAATGAACAATATCAGGTTATTGCGCCACAGGCAGGCATTGTGGTAAAAGCACTTAAAGCAGGGATTGGCGAAACCATTAAAGAGGGTGAAGCGGTGTGTACCATCATGCCTGATGGCTCGGATTTGGCAGTAGCCATGTACATTAAGGCTATGGATGTCCCCCTGATCTCAAAGGGCCGAAAGGTGAGAATTCAGTTTGATGGTTGGCCCGCCTTACAGTTTTCAGGATGGCCAAATGTATCGGTAGGAACTTTCGGTGGCCAGGTCGAGGTCATTGACTTTGTAAATTCCAAGCCAGGTGAGTTTAGAATTTTAGTCGTGCCAGATCAGCAAGATGTAGCATGGCCCAATCAGTTGCGAATGGGCTCCGGTACTAAAGGCTGGGTGATGCTTAATGATGTTCCGATTTGGTTTGAAATTTGGAGACAACTCAACGGATTTCCAGCCAGCATTTACCAGCAACCAGAAGATGCCATGAAGGAATCAAAAATAGAGAATACATATTCAGTGGAGGATAACACAGATGAGAAGTAGTTGCTCCAGCATCCTGTCAGCATTGATCCTATGGGGAATCTGTTTCAGCATACCTTTGGCTCCCTTCCATTCTTCCGCTCAAAAAAGCATGGAAGCTGTGTTTCTTCTGCCCGACACGGTTGAAACCTTTAACCTTGATGAGTTTTATCGCATCATACTAGAGTATCATCCAGTTGTCAAGCAAGCTGGGTTATTGAGCGTAATGGCTCAACAGGAAGTTAGATTGGCAAGGGGTGGATTTGACCCCAAGCTTAATCTTTCAATTGATCGCAAGAAGTTTCAGGAAAAAACATATTACGACCGACTTGACGGATACGTATCATTTCCTACTTGGTTTCCCATTAATCCCAAAGTCGGAGTAGAAAGAAATACAGGGTCTTTCTTAGATGCGTCAGAAACCATTCCGGGAGGACGCCAATACTATGCGGAGGTTGCAGTGCCTATAGGTCGTGGCCTATTCACGGACGAAAGAAGGACTGCGGTGAAACAAGCTCAGTTGTTTCAAACTATGGCAGAAGCTGAACAAATTAAATTAATTAACAAGGTACTTCTAGAAGCAGCAAAAGACTATTGGCAATGGTACCATTCCTACTACAATTATAGGTTGCTGACACAGGCAACGCAGATTGCTTCTGAACTTTTCAGGCGGGTAAAACTGGATCAATATTTTGGTGAAGTGGCCGTAATAGATACAGTACAAGCCAAAATTACCTTGCAGACAAGATTAATTGAGCGGCAAGAAGCTTTCCTCCAATTTCAAAATACGGGTATTCAAATATCCAATTACCTATGGGATTCCGATGGTAATCCAATACACCTTTCGACTAAAGTGGCCCCCATACTCAACTCAGGCGATAATTCGATTCTGGACTTGCAAACCGTTGAAGATTTGACTGAGCTCGCTAAGCAGAATCATCCCGAATTAATTAAGCTCAGAACAAAAATTTCTCAATTGGAAGTGGATAACTTCCTTGCCAAAGAGTTCCTCAAACCAAGATTAGATTTGAGTTACGCGATGCTTACTTCTCCAGATCCAATTCAAATTAATGCGCAAAACGATTACAAGTTTGGCTTGGATTTCTCCATTCCGGTCTTTTTACGGAAGGAGCGCTCGAAGCTCGCCCTTACAAAACTTAAAATCACCGAAACTAGATATAATCAATCGCAAACGGAGCGAGAGATTATTAACGGCATCAATACCACCTTTAATCAAATGATTAACACCAGTACGATCTCCAACCAAATGCGAGAAATGGTTGACTTATACGATCGGATTCTAACAGCTGAATTAGTAAACTTGGAAAATGGTGAAAGCGATTTATTTAAAATCAATATCCAGCAGGAAAAGTTGATTCAGTCACAGTCAAAATTCTTGAAATTGACTGCTGAATATCAAAAAATGAAGGCTAGTCTCTATTGGGCTGCAGGCGCTAGAAATTTAAATTTTGATTAAGCCGATCCGATGATTGATTCTACCAATTGCTGAGCTACCCGCTCCGCAGATGCCAATGCCCCATTGATTGTTCCCGCATCGCCTGTTACATCTGTCGCCTCCCCGGCAAAAAATAATTTGTCTTGAATCGCCATACCCAAATTCTCTCTATCCGCAAGTGTAGCAGAAGCTAGCGGATAAGAAACTCCTCCCTGGATAAATTGATCTTTTCCCCAATCTTGAATAATAGACAGAATCTCATTCGTATCGAATGCTCTTCGAACAAATTGGGTTGCTTGTCCAGCATAGATAGTATCCAATTCTGCCAGAATAAGATATATCATGTCTGATCCGAGATCAGAAAGTTCGACAGCCTTTGGACCATTGATGGTGATCGACAGCGTTTGGTTGAACTCGCTTCTCCCTAATCCCGAGCTGTAACAATTAGGGAAAGACGCTCCACCCCAAAGATGTGCCACAGAAGTTCCCCAAAAGTTTTTCTTAAAATCAATAAGTACCCGAATAGTATGATCCATACCTAACTTCGCCATGGAAGATGTCATAGCATCAGGCAGGCCAGGCGAAAAAGAAATTAAATTCTTCTTCAGAATAGAAAGAGGGACCGTTACAATCACCTTGTCTGTTTCCAGCGTACCCCCATTGGCATCGGTAATAAGAATTTTTTCACCAGTTGCATTTATAGACGTAACCTGTGTATTTAATTGAACAAGTTGTCTAACTGAATCAAATCTGAATATTAAAAAATCCTGCATCGGATTTGTCTTAACAACAATCTGTTTGCCATCATGTACGCGAGTCCTCAGTGCCTCGGCCACTCCACCTATTCCCAAAGTGGCATTAGATGAGCCATATTGATTTCCTATTTGCGAATTAAGCAATGTCTCCACCCGACTGGACAAACCGGCTGCTGCCTGAGTCACCGTTGAGGCACCTCCAGAATAGCTGATCAGATTTTCAACAAAACTATTGGCGTTGGCAAAGTCGCCATCAACAATCCAATCCTCTTTAGATTTCGCAATGCTGTCGAGGATAAACTGATCCGAGGAAATTTCATCAATATTAATCGTATTTACATTAAAATTCTTCAAGGCTGTTCCCCAAATAGAATCTGAACCATAAACAATTTCTGCCCCTAATTCTACCGGAAAATCCGCTGCTGAAACGTTAGCAATTTCAAGTTGATTTCTCACCGATCTAATGCGCCCTCCTATTTGATTGCTGGCTTCAAGTATCTTTACCTGAATACCTTTTGAGTTAAGTATATCTGCCGCATAAAGTCCTGCCGCTCCTGCTCCGATAATCACAACGTTCCCGTCAAATGGAACTTCTGGACCTGGATCGTCCTTACTGCAAGATGAGATTAGCTGAGGCAATAGCAATCCGCCCGTGAGCCCAAAACCCAATTGCTTAAGTACTTTTCTTCTCTTCACCTGATCATCTTTGATGGAAAGGTAAATATATGAAGGGATTTATTGAAAATTGGGCCTCAAATAGGCTAATTGGGTAAAAATCGAGGTCTGGTATATGTCTAAGATAAAATCACAAAATCTACTGTAAATGCAAGTCAATCCTAATTCGAATTTAATAAAGAAGGTGGTAATCATTGGACCTGAATGCACAGGGAAATCTGAGCTTTCCGAATTTCTTGCAAGTCATTTCAAAACGTCATGGGTACCGGAATATGCGCGGGTTTATTTAGACAACATTCACCGATCATATGAAGAAAGTGACCTTCTAAATATTGCTCATGGTCAATTAAGGATGGAAGACGAATGGATTTCTGAAGCCAATCGTTTAATGATTTGCGACACTAACCTTTTGGTCATAAAAATTTGGAGCGAATTTAAGTATGGACGTTGCCACAAGGAAATACTAGATTTGATGAAGACACGAGTGTATGACTTATACTTATTCACCAACATAGACATACCTTGGCAAGATGATCTTCAAAGAGAACATCCTGGAAAAAGAAAAGAACTCTGGGAAATATATAGAGCAGAACTATCCGACCTAAACACTCCCGTGATCAGAATAGAAGGTGAAAGAAAAATTAGACTAGCAATGGCTATTGAAGCCATTGAAACTTTATTGAATACGAAAGCATAATGGAGAAGATAGGTCCTTATGCCGCATTTCAAGTAAGAGATTTCCGTTTATTTATAATAGCTCGGCAATGCGCTACGCTTGCCATTCAAATTCAAGCAACCATAGTGGGTTGGCAATTGTATGAAATCACCCGCGATCCCTTGGCCCTGGGACTAATCGGGTTGACCGAGGCGGTCCCTGCTATTACCGTATCCCTCTATGCGGGTCATGTGGCTGATATTGTTGCCCGGAAAAAGATAATCCTGACAACCATTTTTATTTTACTCTTCTGTGCTTTTGCTCTCTTGTTTTTCACACTTGATTGGGGTGATTTTATCTTAGCAAATGGATCTTTTCCCATTTATGTTATCATCTTTCTGAGTGGTTTGGCAAGAGGTTTTTTATCGCCGGCCAACTTTTCTTTCATGCCACAATTAATTCCAAGGCATTTGTATGCCAACGCCATATCCCTGAATACTACGTTTTGGCTCATTGCCTCAATTGTTGGTCCGATGGTAGCTGGTTTCATTTATGCCTTTTTTGGTATCTCAGCTGCTTACTTTGCGGATACTTTTCTGGCTGCTGCTGCTTTTTTATTTTATCTATCAATACCTTCTCGACCAGTTCCACCTCCATCAGATGAGCAGGGTGTGCGAGAAAAGATTAAGACAGGTCTAAAATTTGTTCTCAAAACACAAATCATATTAGGAGCCATTAGTTTGGATATGTTCGCAGTATTGTTTGGTGGTGCGGTGGCACTACTTCCCATTTTTGCAGCAGAAATTTTGTTGGTGGGTCCTCAGGGATTAGGAATGCTGAGAGCAGCTCCAGCCGTTGGGGCGGTGCTCATGGCGTTATACCTTACGCATAACCCTATCACACGTAATACCGGAAAAGTAATGCTAGCCTGCGTGGCCGGAGTTGGAGCGAGCATGATCGGATTCGGGCTTTCTACAAGCTTCATCCTATCGTTATCAATGCTCATGCTTAGTGGCATGTTCGATAGCGTAAGTATGATCATTAGAAGTACACTCATTCATACACGTACGCCAGAAAACATGAAAGGCAGAGTCTCAGCTGTAAATAGCATTTTTGTGGGTTCATCAAATGAAATTGGTGCTTTTGAATCAGGTGTAACGGCAAAGCTTATGGGCGTAGTTGCCTCAGTTGTGTTTGGCGGCGTCATGACTTTGGTAACTGTAGGCATTACTGGTTGGAAAGCAAAAAAACTAACTAACTTGGATTACCTGGATGAAGAGAAAGCAGATAAGAACTAATCTGGTTACTGCCAGTCATCACATTCCGTTTTTGTTTCTAATACTTAAGGGTTAGTTTTTGTTTCTAACCTTAACTTCCTATGAAAAGAGTTGCCATTTTTGTTTTTCTGTCCCAATCATTTTTTTGTTTTAGTCAAACTAGCCTTAATGTAAATGGTCTTCTCGAGCCAGTTGACGTCATTCGGGATAACTACGGTGTAAATCATATCTATGCCAAAAATGAGCACGACCTTTTCTTCACTCAGGGATATTGCGCTGCCAAAGACAGATTGTTTCAATTTGAAATTTGGAGGAGACAGGCAACAGGAACAGTTGCCGAATTGCTCGGGCCAAGAGAACTAAAGAGAGACATAGGCGCAAGATTGTTTCGTTTTAAGGGAGATTTGAGCCAGGAGCTTAACCATTATCATAAAAACGGTGAAGCCATAATTACAGCCTACACGGAGGGTATCAATGCATACATTTCTGAAACTGAGAAAAATCCAGGTTTGCTTCCTCTTGAGTTTAAATTATTGAATACCAAGCCGCAAAAATGGACTCCAGATATTGTAATCTCCAGACATCAGGGCTTGCTAAGAAATATTACTGAAGAAGTTTCAGTAGGAAGAATGGTAGCAAGACTGGGTAGTGATAAAGTGAAGGAAATTGAGAACTATGGACCTGGTGATCCGCTACTTGATATCGATCCAGCTATTAACAAGGAACGATTATTTGATGATGTCATTGAATTATACAATGCCTTCAGAGGTTCTGTCAAATTTGCACCTGAAGACCTGAAGGTGGCAGGAAATACAAATCTCGAAGAATATCAGAACTTGGCGAAGCTGGATGAAATGGCCATGCAAGACATTCTGGATAAAGAAAGACAAATCATTGGCAGCAATAATTGGGTTGTAAGTGGCAGATACTCACAAAGCCGATTCCCCTTATTAGCTAACGATCCGCATCGGGCTCTTTCAGCACCCTCACTTCGGTATATGGTTCATCTCAATGCTCCAGGGTGGAATGTAGTGGGAGGAGGCGAACCAACCATTCCGGGAATTTCAATTGGCCATAATGAATATGGAGCCTGGGGTCTTACTGTTTTTAATGTCGATTGTGAAGATTTGTATGTCTATGAACTTAATCCCGCAAACCATAACCAATACAAGTATCAAGGTAGATGGGAGGAAATGCGAATTGAAAAAGATGTGATTAAAGTGAAAGGTGCACCGAGCGCTAATGTTGAGCATCGTTATACGCGCCACGGGCCCGTCACCTTTTTTGACGAAAAAAATAATATTGCTTACGCTGTAAGAGCGGCCTGGATGGAAATAGGAGGATCCCCTTATCTGGCCAGCTTAAGAATGGATCAGGCAAATACCTGGGAAGAATTCAGAGAAGCGTGTTCATATAGCCATTTACCTGCCGAGAATATGATTTGGGCAGATCGTGAAGGCAACATTGGCTGGCAGGTTGTAGGTATTGCTCCCATAAGAAAGAATTGGAGTGGTATGGTACCCGTTCCCGGGGACGGGCGATACGAATGGGCTGGATTCTTACCTATTCAATTATTACCACATGTTTACAATCCTGAAAAAGGTTTCTGGGCAACTGCTAATGAAAATCTTGTACCCGATCATTACGAACATCGAAACGCGGTCGGCTGGAGCTGGTCTGATAGCTATCGGGCAGATCGGATCAATGAGGTATTGGCTCAAAACAAAAAGTTCACCATAAGTGATATGATGCGATTGCAAACTGACTATCTCGCTATTCCGGCACGAACACTTGTCCCTTTGCTTGAGAATTTAAAGTCTACAGATAAAAATACAGAAGCAGCAAGAGTTATGTTGTCCAATTGGGATTTTAGAATGAATAAAAGCTCGATTGAAGCTTCAATCTATAAAGCCTGGGAGGATCGCCTTGAACAAAAAATCAAACCTTTGTTTATTCCAGAAAAAGGAATGGATCTAGTCAGGTCCCTTCCCATAAGTAATGTAATAGATTGGATACTGTCTGCCCGCCCGGAATTTGGTGAAAATTCAGTTACCGCACGTGATGAATTTTTACTCGAAGCCTTACAAGACGCGGTAGCAGACCTCTCAAAAAAATTAGGGCCTGATATGCGAAAATGGCAATACGGTTCGGTTAACAATCATCACGTGCTGATCAAGCATCCACTGAGTAATGCAGTAGATGCCGCCACACGCAAAAAGCTTGACGTTGGGCCATTACCAAGGGGAGGCTATGGATACACCCCAGGGGTCACAGGCAATGGTGACAATCAAACACATGGCGCTACATTCCGAATCGTAGTTGATACAGAAGACTGGGACAAGAGCATGTTTACAAATGCCCCTGGTCAGAGTGGCAATCCTGACAGTAATTTTTACAACAATCTATTCCCGCTATGGGCCAATGATAAACACTTTCCCGTTTTCTTTAGCAAGCCTTTGGTGGAAAAGTCAGCTTATGAAAAATTCATTTTAAAGCCATAATTATTTCAATCGATTACTAAAGAATGTGATAAAAGTCACTGTATGGTTTGCGATAGTGAAATAACTTACGGCTGCAATTAGATTAATGAGCACTAAACTTATTAAACTTTTGTTGGCATGCCTGATTTGCGTTGGCTTAGCAATGGGCATAGGTATTATTTATATGATGATATTCAACTAAAATATTACTCCGTTATGAAAAAAAACATGGGAAATGCAGACCGGGTGATTAGAATATTGCTCACTATTATTTTTGTGGCCCTGTACTACACAGGGACTGTTACTGGCTGGCTGGGGATTTCCCTGGTCGCATTAGGTGTTATTTTTACACTTACCAGTTTTTCTGGCTTTTGTCCTATCTATGCTATAACAGGAATTAACTCCTGTCCTCCAAAAAAGACAACTTAATTTTCAGATCAACATGGAGATTGTTACCCGTTAAAATAATTAGGAAAACTCCAGACCATCCATCCGTAGATGGCAAATCGGAGCACCCGGGTAATAGAAATCAAGATGAAAGAATTGAAGGGGAAATTAACAGACCCGGCAAGCATGCACATAGCTGAAAACGGAACTGGCGTAACTGCCCCAACAAAAATGATGTACCCACCATACTTTCGCAATTGGTGATGATACCCACGCAAGTATTTGGCACTGAATTTTCGAAAGCTTGTGGTTTTTGAAAAAGTGCG
>DATCZR010000169.1:0-5001 GCA_036525835.1 Cyclobacteriaceae bacterium | reverse complement strand
AAATGAGAAAAGCCCCACCAAGGGGCTCTTCTCTAACCAAAAGGCTAAAATAAATGCTATACTCATCTTTATACTGTTGATCAGTATTTGGTAACTGTCCTAACTTTACGAAAAATCGCCTTAAACTTAGGTTATGAAGGTTTTATTTGTTTGCCTGGGTAACATTTGCCGATCACCCCTTGGTGAGGGCATCATGAAGCATAAGATTGAAATGGCTGGACTATCCCATAAGATTATAGTGGATTCTTGTGGTACCTCGAACTATCACATCGGTGATAAACCTGATGCGAGAACCAGGAATAATGCGATCCAAAACGGTATTCAACTCAGCCATTTGGGCCGGCAAATTAGTACATCGGATCTAAATGAATTTGATTTCATTCTGGCCATGGATCGATCCAATCATCAAAATATCATGAAACTTAAAAATGCATCCGAACATGTCGCCAAAATAAAACTCATGCGTGAGTTTGATCCCGAACCTGGCGATGAAGTTCCGGATCCGTATTATGGCGGGGAGCAAGGTTTTCAAGAGGTTTATGAAATACTTGATCGCTCCGTTGACGGATTCATGGCTTACCTAAAATCGCAAAAATTAATTTGATTTGATCAGCACTTGCAGAGTGGATCGAGAGGATTGCTCCAGGATTACCCCTGATAGATTCCTGTACTTTGCGAAACTTTCAACATCATAATTCTTAATGGTAATCAGGGTTAATTCTGTATTGTAGTACACTTCAAAATGAGTACTTAGTACTTTGATTAATTCAAGTACTTTGGATTCCTGGAAGTCAAGGCAAAAGGAAAAGGAGATGGCGGAATTTTGCATCATATTCAACCGCAGATTATGAGATTTTAAGGAATTGAAAATGAATTCAATTTGAGATTCATCAATAAATGTGTAGTCGGTAACATGGCAAGAAATCAGGCATTGATTGTCTTTAAAGACAATGAGGGGTGAGAGGTTCTTTACAACACACTCATGAATGCGTGTTCCGGGTAAATCGATATTGTCGAAATTTTTTACAAAAAGATGGATGCCCTTATTCGCAAGCGGCTTGATGGTTTTCGGGTGAATTACAGTAGCGCCATAGTAAGTCATCTCCGCTGCCTCACGAAAAGGGAGTTCTTCAAAAGTAGTGGCTGTTGATAATCTTTTCGGATCTGCACTCATTACCCCAGGCACATCTTTCCATATGGTTACAGACTCTGCATTCAGGCACGATCCAAAAATGGCAGCACTATAGTCGGAACCTTCTCTGCCTAGGGTTGTGGTATTTCGATCTGAATCAGATCCGATAAAACCCTGTGTAATTAGGATTTTATCTCTTAATAGAGGTAATAAATCTTGAATCCTCTTTTCACTCTCCGCCCAATTCACTTTGCCTTCTCTAAAAGTTGAATCCGTAATGATCGATTCGCGCGCATCAACCCATTCACTGTGAATGCCTAAGTCTTGAAGATGGGCATGGACAATCAAACTTGAAAGCAATTCACCTACAGAGACAACCTGATCGTAGAGTTTATCATCCTGATAGCCTTTTTGCAGTTGACTGATGATTTGATTCCGATATGCTGAAATCGCATTCAATATTGAACTGGGCGACTCAAGGATGGATTGTGCGATTTGATTATGACTCTCAATGATTTGATCTAATTCAGTTTCGTAGTGTTTCCCGGACTCAGAAAGGGAAATCACCTTTTCCAGGGCATTGGTAGTTTTGCCCATGGCCGAAACCACCACTACTAATTCTTCTTTTTTGAAAGTATCAATTATTCGCCCCACATTACGGAGGGAAGCCCCATTTTTAACTGAGGCACCCCCAAATTTAAAGACCTTCATAGGTGAAATTGATTGGTTTCAAACGATTGCGATGTATATTTGCCACCTCGACTGCTTAGGTTGGCGAATTTAGTTTCAAAAACTCAGTAGCACACCGAATTTGACAGTTATTATACAATGGAGGCATCAAGAATTGGAGAATCGATCGGCATAACCCTGGACAGGTTCATAAAAAACAATCAGGATCAATTTCAGTTTGCCAGCGGGGAACTTTCTCAACTTTTGCGAGATATCGCCTTAGCTTCAAAAGTGGTAAATAGAGAAGTGAATAAAGCGGGGCTTATCGATATCATGGGACCACTAGGCTCACAGAATACGGGAGGGGAGTTTCAGCAAAAACTGGATGTGCTTGCTAATATCCGATTTAGCCGGGCACTTAAAAAGGGGGGTGAAGTATGTGCCCTCATTTCCGAGGAATCTGAATCATTTGAAGACCTCAACAACCAGGGCAAGTATGTGATTGCTATTGACCCGTTGGATGGATCTTCCAATATCGATGTCAATGTATCCATAGGAACCATCTTTTCCATCTACAGACGTAAGTCTAAAGTTGGTGAGCCCATACAGGATGAAGATATTCTTCAAAAAGGAACGGAACAGGTAGCCGCGGGCTATATACTATATGGATCCTCAACGATGCTCGTTTACACGACGGGTCATGGCGTGAATGGATTTACCTTTGAACAATCGCTGGGAGAATATTTCCTATCGCATGAGAATATGCAAATGCCTGTGGATGGTAAAATTTATTCTATCAACGAGGGGTCTTCCAACTCATTTCCTGCACAAATCAATAAATACCTTGAGTACTGCAAGAGCAGCAATTACACGGCAAGATATATCGGTTCCCTTGTTGCGGACTTTCACAGAAATTTGCTTAAAGGTGGAGTCTATATTTATCCTTCTACAGCTAAGAATCCGAATGGAAAGCTAAGGTTGATATATGAATGCAACGCGCTGGCTTTTATTGCAGAGCAAGCCGGAGGTAGGGCTACTGACGGAAAGGTTAGAATCCTTGAAATTCAACCAGCAATTTTACATCAGCGTGTACCCTTTTTTGTTGGGTCAGCTAAAATGGTAGAAAAGGCGGAGTCTTGTTAGTTTTTCTTATTTGTCTTTTTGGTATCTTCTTTTACTTCGGCTAAAATTTCAGGCGCAAATTTTCCAATAATGCCGTACCACTTTACTAACTTTTTGATGTCTGAGACATAGACACGATTTTCATCATAGTCCGGCAATACTGATTTTAAGAATGCTTTTAGTTCATTGCCTTCCGCTGAGGCATCCAACCCCAAATCATCACCAAATTCCGCATGAATTTTTTTCAGTACTGCTTCGAGCGGCGTAGTTCCTTCTTTGGTATGTGTGTAAATTGAAATCTCATCCAGTAATGAAACTTTGTGAGAGCCTGTAGCAACAAGCTTAGTCTTATTTTCATCCATTGACTCAAGTATAAGTCCAGATTTAGCCGGCTTCAATACTTTGAATAATCCTCCTTTTCCTGATACTGATGCAATTTCGCTTAGTTTCATTATTGGCTTGATTAATGGCCAAAACTAAGAATTTAGAGTTGACCTTTCATGGCTTTATCAATAAAATCTAAGATTTCATCTTGGCCTATTTTTTTTGTTGTGGAGGTTACAAATAGAGGAGGAAGTTCCTCCCATGACTCAAGCAATCTCCTCTTATATGCTTGAATGGATTCCGCTAACTCCTTTCTCTTGAGTTTATCTGCTTTAGTGAGGACAACAGCGATAGGAATTCTTTTTTCTCCAAGCCATGTTATGAACTCGATATCTTTTTTTTGGGGTTCATGGCGAGCATCCACCAATATAAACGTGCAATACAGGTTCTCCCTTTTTAGCAGATAATTTTCAATCATGATACCCCAGCCTTTTCGAGAGGTTCTGCTCACCCCGGCATAGCCATATCCGGGAAGGTCAACCAGATACCAGCTATCGTTTACTTTAAAGTGATTAATCGTCTGAGTTTTACCAGGTTTGCCAGATGTTTTAGCTAGGTCTTTGCGGTTGGTAAGCAAATTGATCAAGGAAGACTTTCCTACATTGGATCTGCCAATAAATGCAAACTCAGGCTTGTCTGGATTGGGGCATTTACTTAATTCGGTATTGCTTATTATAAATTCGGAAGACTTGATTATCATCTATCTGCTTGCTCAAAAGGTTTCTAAAATAGGCTTTTGATGCCATCAATGTACCTTATCTCTTTAATTTTAGCGTTTCTTTCTGGAAGATTTTACTAAATTGCTAAAATTGAGAGGTAGTTTTTCGTGTTATCATAGACCAAAATCATTTTTTGAGCATGAACAGTATTAAACGAATACTGATTTTTTCAACTCTCTACATCGGCCTTTATCTTCCTTCACTTGCTCAAATGGAGCAAGACAAGGAGCAATCCAGGCTTTATTTAGAGCAAGCTGAATTGATCATGAGTGAAACCCAGGCGATGGATGATGCGCGTGACCTTATGGTGGCGGCTGCCAACTACGACACCACCAATGTCGAAGCAAATTTTGGCGCTGGATATATGTATTTATCCACAACAGGGAAAAGCAGAGCAACCAAGTTTCTGCTCCGAGCTTATCGGCAGAATGCTGACTATCGGTTCGATATGGAGTATCACATTGCCCGAAGCTATCAATATGCCCGTGAATTTGATAAGGCTATCATTTATTTCAAGCTTTATAAGTTACGATTGGAGGATCAGCCAAATTATAATGGCCCCGATCTGATTTCAATGGCCGACGTTAATCGTAAGATATTTGAATCTGAAAATGGAAAGGAATATGTGGCCAATCCATCGCCACATCATATCGTCAATATAGGGATAGAAATTAATTCCGAATTTGACGATTATGCTCCGGTCATCAATGAACTTGAAGATGAGTTGGTTTTTACTTCAAGAAGAAGGGATGGCAACTTAAATGAGAACGTTTCGGATGACAATAAACCGTATGAGGATATTTTTTATTCCAAGAAGACAGGCGACAAGTGGGCCCGAGCAAAAAATATTGGTACCACAGTGAATACCTTATTCAATGAATCTAATCTCGCCTTATCACCTGATGGTAAAACACTTTTTATTTATCGCGATGAAAATGCCGGTGATGTATACTTCAGTACACGCGAAGAGGCTGA
>DATCZR010000168.1:0-6178 GCA_036525835.1 Cyclobacteriaceae bacterium | reverse complement strand
CTATTGGGAGATTCGAAGATGCCTTAATAGATGCAGATTCTTTTTTGGTGGAGTACCCTTCCTTATTTCAGGCTCATATTCTCAAGGCGTTTATTTATCGCGAAATCGATGATGTTGATAATCAATTGGCTTCATTAAATGAAGCATTAAGTCTGCAGCCAGGTGAACCGGGGCTGATCAAGTGGCGTTCAGGCTTGTACCTGGATCAAGGGGAATATCAAAGAGTGAAGGATGATCTGCTTTATGTGAAAGCGATTCAGGACGATCCTGAGGTTGAGATGTATCTAGGGTTTGCTTACTACAATTTGGAGCAAGTGGATAGTGCTTTTTCATCTCTCAATAAAGCAATCGAGTTAGAGCCGACTTATTTGCCGGCTTATTTGTATGGTGGTTCATTTAGTCTTCAGGAAAGCAACAACGAAATGGCATTAAAATACCTTAACGTGGCCTTACGACTGGAACCCGAAAATACGACAGCCATGTTTTATAAAGGTTTAGCACTGGTCGAACTTGAACGATTTGATGAGGCTTGCAGTTTTTTAGCGAAAGCCTTTTACGCTGGTGAAGATGATGCTGGTGACTACCTGAAAGAGCATTGCTACAAGCTGTTAAAATAAAAAGTAAATTTATCCCAGGTTTCTATTATACTTTCGCTGTTGATTTCTCGTTTTAATAACTGATATGAGAACTCGATTATTTGGGCTAATTATCGGATTTGCTTTTGGACTTTCGGGTTGCGAGCCCTCCCCATCAACTGAAGAACTTACACGGGACCTATTGGTACAAACCGAATTTGATAATGCCATCGATTTTAAATCATACAACACCTACACCTTTCCACTGGATACCCTTGGCCTCGTTTCAAATAATGTAAGCGATACCTTAATTCTTGGCGACTATGCCAAAAAAGTAACAGCAGAAATAAAACTTAATATGGATTCTAGGGGGTACACCTATGTTGCCGTGAATCAAAATCCGGACCTGGGAATCAATGCTTTTATCGTAAATGATTTCAGCGTTTTTCAAACCATAAGTTATCCAAGATACTATGGAGGATATTATTCTCCTTATTATGGGTATTACTACCCCATTGTAAATACTTATGCGTCCAATTCAGCGATACTCATTCTTCAGCTGGTGGATTTTAATAAAATTACTTCACAAGGTCAGTTTAAAGTGATATGGACCTGCTATATAGGTGATATACTTGCTTCCCCAGACCCGACTCAGCAGTCGGTCAATGCCATAACACAAGCCTTTGCGCAATCTCAAATCATAAGTAAATGATGTCCAGAATAACATTAGTTGGGATAATATTACTGGGTTGCAGCCGAATGAGCTTTGGGCAATACTATGACAAAACTTACTCCGTTGCGCTGGATATTACTGCGCCTTTATCCAATGCAGATTATGTAAGCCAAATATCAGCTCGTGGATTTAGGCTAGGTTATAGAGAAATGATTAATGATCGTTTTTTTGCTGGATTTGATTTTAACAATTCAAGCTATACGAAGTACAAGCCAAGGCGTACGTACTCAAATGGCACAGGGGCTATTACGACAGACTTGTTCAATTATGCTTACAATTATGGGATCACGCTAAGTGGAGAGTACTATTTTAAAGTTGAGCAGCGCGTCATGCCATATGCGGGCTTAGGTGTGGGCGCTTCCTATATTAAGTACAAGCAATTTTTTAATGTGTACACTAACCAAAGTGATTCATGGGGTGTCTTGGTAAGACCTCAGGCAGGAGTGCAAATAAGATTAAAAGAGGATTCTAAATGGGCTTTTCAGGCCGCTTTGCATTATGATTATTCATCCGCAAAAAACAAGGATTTTGACCTCGGATCCTTTAGCAGTGTGGGGGTTAATGTTGGGATAATCATGCTTAGCTGGTAGCAAAACCCAGCACAATAGTTAATCCAAAACCGTGCTTGTTCTATGACTGGATCGGGTTATTTTTGCAGCTATGTCAGAGCAGATTCTCATCCTAGATTTCGGTTCTCAGTACACCCAATTGATTGCAAGAAGGGTAAGGGAACTAAACGTTTACTGCGAAATTCATCCCTTTAACCATGTACCCCCGATCTCAGCCAATATCAAGGGGGTAATCCTTTCAGGGAGTCCTTGCTCTGTTAGAGATGCGGGTGCTCCAGACGTTGATCTGGAGGTATTTGGCGATATTCCGGTGCTGGGAGTTTGTTATGGTGCCCAGCTAATGGCTCACAAAAGTGGGGGTGAGGTAAAGCCCTCCCAGATGCGAGAATATGGAAGAGCCAAGCTATCTAAAGTTGATCATCACAATGATTTATTGAAAGAGATATCACAAGACTCTCAGGTGTGGATGTCACACGCTGACACCATTGCCTCACTGCCTGATGAATTCGAAATTGTAGCAAGTACTAATTCGGTAAAAATTGCGGCATTTGTTCATAAGAAACTCAAGCACTTTGCTATTCAATTTCACCCCGAGGTAACACATACCACAGAGGGCAAAAATTTATTAAGGAATTTTGTAGTTCACATTTGCGGTAGCGCGCAAGACTGGACACCAGATCAATTTGTAGAAGCAACGATTGCTGATCTAAAAGTGAAACTGGGCAACGATAAAGTGGTAATGGCCTTGTCTGGTGGGGTAGACTCCACTGTGGCGGCAACATTGATTCACAAGGCCATCGGCAAAAATTTGTTTTGCATTTTTGTTGACAATGGATTGTTACGAAAAAATGAATTTGAGCAAGTACTGGATTCCTATAAAGGAATGGGTTTGAATATTAAAGGGGTTGATGCAAAAGACAGATTTTATGCTGCACTCAATGGGTTATCAGAGCCTGAAGCCAAACGTAAGGCCATAGGCAAAACCTTTATTGATGTTTTTGATGAAGAAGCTCATCGGATTTCAGATGTTTCCTGGTTGGGACAAGGAACAATTTACCCTGATGTAATTGAATCGGTTTCTGTAAATGGTCCTTCCGTCACCATCAAATCTCATCACAATGTGGGGGGATTGCCGGAAAAGATGAAAATGAAAGTAGTTGAGCCACTAAATACGCTATTTAAAGATGAGGTTCGTCTGGTGGGAAAAACATTAGAGATAGATCCAACTATTTTGGGTAGGCATCCATTTCCAGGCCCTGGTTTGGGCATCAGAATACTGGGCGATATCACAGCAGAAAAGGTACGGATTTTGCAAGAGGTTGATCATATCTTTATACAGGGACTTAGAGATAATAATCTTTACGATGAGGTCTGGCAGGCAGGTGCCATGCTGTTGCCAGTTCAATCAGTTGGGGTAATGGGTGATGAAAGAACATATGAGAGTGTGGTCGCGCTGAGAGCAGTAATTAGTGTGGATGGAATGACTGCCGACTGGTCGCATTTACCTTATCAATTACTAAGTGATATTTCTTCTTCCATAATTAATAATGTGAAGGGCGTCAATAGAGTGGTGTACGACATTAGTTCAAAACCACCTGCCACGATCGAATGGGAATAAAGGGTGATTGAAAAAATGATTGTGAAAAAAAAGTTTTTTCTATTTCTGCTTTTATTTACAGTGTGCGTTTCACTGTACGCGCAAGATTATAAAAGACAATATAGAACTGCTCGCGAGTTTTATGATGCAGGCAGCTATGGTCTTGCTATGGAGGCATTCAAACCGGTAATTGTCTACGACAAGAACAATCCTTACGCAGAATATGCATCTTTCTTTTATGCACTTTCAGCTTACAATCAAAATTTCATATCTGTTGCCAAGGATATGCTGCTTCAAATTAAGGAGCTTTATCCTACCTGGAATCAAAATGATGAAGTGAATTATTGGCTTGCGAAGATTTATTTTGACCAGAAACAATATTTCCAGGCCATGCAAGTACTCGCACAGTCTCCTTATGTGGCTTCTCAAGAAAATGTGATGCTTATGAAGTCACATTATTTAAAGGATATTCAAGATGTGGAGACATTGAGGATGATGTGGGAAGAGCATCCCAATGATAAAGCGGTAGGGAAGACATTGGCGATAGCTATTTCTAATCAACCATTTCTCGAGCAGGACGCAAAATTAATTGATTCACTGATCTTTAAATTTGAACTTGATAAAGACGAGTTTACCTCTTCTTTAAAGCCTATAAACGTATTTAAAGAGAAGTATACGGTGGCATTGATGTTTCCATTCCTTTCTAAAACATTAGAGCCGACCACTTCCACAAAAGTTAATCAAAATATATTAGACCTCTACTTAGGCATAAAAATGGCCGTGGATACTTTACAGGAAATCGGAATCAAAATTGACTTAAGATCTTACGATACGGAGCGAAGTCAGTCAGCCACAAGTGCATTGTTGCAGCTGGAAGAGCTTAAAGCGGCAGATCTTATAGTAGGGCCATTATTCCAAAATCAGGTAAAGTTGGTGCAGGAATTTTCCATCAACAACAAAATCAACATGATAAGCCCTGTGTCTAACAACAGTGAATTTATTGATGAGAATCCTTTCGGTCTTTTGCTCCAGCCCAATAGTGAGACCATTGGAGTTCGTTCAGCTGAGTGGATTGCTAATAATATTCCGAATAAAAACTGTATGGTTTTTTATGGGGAAACACCCCAAGACACGGTGATGGCAAAAAACTTTTTAAGAAAAGCTGAAGAGTTGGGTTTGGTGATTGCTCATGAGGAAAAAGTATTGAAGGAAAAAAGCGGTGACATATTTCAAATACTTGCTACCCCTGTTGAGTATGATGAGTTTAAAAATCCAATTGAGTTTGAATTGAAAACAGATAGCATAGGAAGTGTGTTCGTTGCCTCTGATGATCCATTGATTTATACCAAAGTGATAAGTGCTGTTGATACTCGGGGTGATTCAATTATAATCGTGGGTAATGAGACGTGGCTTAACAATGCGGCAGCCAACTTTCAAACCTATGAAAGACTTCATCTCACAATGGCTGCACCTACCTTTACTCAACCCTCTAATCCAAACTATATCAAATTCTTGAAGCGTTACCTCAAAGTTCATGGCATGCTACCTAGTGAGCTGTCAAAAATTGGATATGAGTTTATGTGGTATGTTGCGCATGCGTTGAAAAATCATGGTGTGTACTTTCAAGACGGCATACAGGAAGACGGATTTACACCTGGTTTGCTTTTTAGAGGCTATGACTTTCGTGAAAGTCGCACTAATAAGTTTGTCCCCTTCATTCAATTTGAGGGTGGTCAAGTTTCCTTTCTTCGGTAGCTAAAGCTGATAATTGTCCTTATTCAGTGAATTTCTTGCACTTCAGGGTTCCATTCTCTTCTTTTTGCTATTTTTCATCATGGAGCAAATGAAATACATGCTCAAAAAGTGGAATTATGAAGGGAAATGCCCGTTTTTGTTACCTTTATATCTTTGACACCATATCCATGAGACTAATTTTTGCAATTGCGCTGCTCTTATTGATAAAAGTGACTTTCACCCAGGCTCAGGGGGAAAGGAAAGATATGACTGCGGTGACTTTCGAAGAATTGTATGACGAACCCTATAGTGTAAATAAACTTTTTATTGGTTTTCAGCCGCTGTATGGTGAGGCTTTTGCCACCAATGTGAATGCTGGGTTTGGAGTGGAGGCAGTTTATTATTACCAGGATAAGGCGGACTTCCGAGTCCATTTTAGAAAGCCATACAGCAGCAGTTTTTATGATTTGAATAGGGACCTGGCAAATAAGAATGCCACCACATCTGGCAGTGCCCAAATATTTAGTTACATAGAATTTGGTGGTACTTATCATTTTAAGGATGCTGAGGAAACTTCCAAAACTAAAATGGTATTGTACAAGAGCAGTTATAAAGGTAATAAATGGGCAGGGCGAGTACCTCTTACTGCTGAAGTTCCAGCTAAAGTCAGAATAATCTATGGGGGAAGACTAGGTGGAATCATATGGAATACAACAGGAGACTTGAACCGAGTGATGGAAAAGCAGGATCTCGTATATGCAGACTTGACAACATCAGAAGGAAATTCTTTGCCTGCCACTTATGTGGATAATTTGGGTCGAACTCAAGATGTGCGTGTTTTCAGTAACCTGTCAACAGCGGGATTATATCTTGGTGGTTCTATTTCCTGGTTTCGTAATGTGGCTGTAAGTTTCGATGAATATGAGTCAGCAGTTGACGATGGGATGTTGACACTCTTCTTTGATATTTT
>DATCZR010000167.1:0-15291 GCA_036525835.1 Cyclobacteriaceae bacterium | reverse complement strand
GCATCGGCTATCGCAGCTTCGACGTAGAGCCAATATTTGAAAATGTATTCTCGGCCATTAATCAAAATAAGCTAGCTCAAACATTCCGCTTTGGTTTTAATTTTGGATATTCATTCTCCTTCGATGGAAGGAGATAGTTATTAAAGGATAAATACCTTTCAAATTGAGTAAAACTGTAGAACTGAGCCTCACACCAGAAGAGGCTTTCAATGAAAAATTATTTGAGGCTACACTTAGGAATAAGCTTGCACTCTCGCCAGATGATGACGTCGTCGTTCATCCGGTAAAAAGGTCAATTGATGCGCGTGGCAAAAAAGTAATTGTCCGGCTTCTTGTTGAATTAATACCGAAAAAAGATTGGGAGCCTAGGCAATCAATTAAAGAGACTTATAACGATGTTTCTCATGCACCATCCGTAATTATTGTCGGGGCAGGTCCCGCTGGCCTTTTTTGTGCGCTCCGATTAATTGAATTAGGAATAAAGCCTGTTGTGATTGAACGGGGAAAAGATGTGCAAAGCAGGCGAAGAGATATTGCCGCAATCAATAAAGCACAAATTGTCAATCCGGAGTCAAACTATTGTTTTGGCGAAGGTGGCGCAGGAACTTACTCCGATGGCAAATTATACACCCGATCCAAAAAAAGAGGAGATGTAAAACGCATACTCGAAATTTTGGTGGCACATGGCGCGAAAGAACAAATTCTTTATGATGCCCATCCCCACATTGGCACCAATAAACTGCCCGCTGTCGTAGGGGAGCTAAGGAAAAGTATTAGGGATGCCGGTGGCGAAATGCTTTTCAATACCCGGTTGACCGACTTCATTATTTCCGATAATATCTTCAAGGGAATCATTACTTCTAATGGAGATCGAATGGAGGCTAAGGCTGTTGTGTTAGCAACCGGACATTCGGCCCGGGATATTTACGAATTGCTAAATCAAAAAAATATTCTCATCGAAGCTAAACCTTTTGCTTTGGGCGTCCGTGTCGAGCATAGTCAACGGCTGGTAGATCAATTGCAGTACCATTGCCAGGTGCGCGATCCCTTTTTGCCAGCATCATCCTATGCATTGGTCCACCAGGCCAAAATACAGGGTCAGGAGATTGGAGTCTTTTCATTTTGTATGTGCCCGGGTGGGTTCATTGTGCCATCAGCCACATCTCCGGGCGAAGTGGTGGTAAATGGAATGAGTCCTTCGCGAAGGGATTCTAAATATGCCAATTCCGGAATCGTGATGGCCGTGGATGCATCCAGGTTTACATCGTTTGAAGAAAAGGGACCGCTTGCCGGGATGTATTTTCAGCACGCAATCGAACAATTGGCCTGTGAGGCTGGAGGAGGCACACAGGTAGCACCTGCGCAGCGACTGGTGGATTTTATGGATGGAAAACTGTCTGCCAGTTTGTTGGAAACATCCTATCAGCCGGGTTTGAAATCAGTGCAAATGCAGGATGTGCTGCCACCATTCCTTATGGATGGTTTACGTCAGGGGTTCAAAAATTTTGGCTCAAAAATGAAAGGTTACCTGACGAACGATGCGCAGGTGGTTGGTGTTGAAAGTAGAACTTCGGCCCCGGTGCGCATTCCCAGAATGAAGGAAACCTTGGAGCATGTGCAAGTGAAAGGATTGTTTCCTTGCGGAGAGGGAGCAGGCTATGCAGGCGGCATTGTTTCTGCTGCCATGGATGGAGAACGCTGTGCCGAAGCGGTTGGTAAGTTGTATTTTAAATAGTAAAAGATGAAGAAAACGGTCATCGTGGGAGCCACCACAAATCCATCAAGACATGCTTATTTGGCTGCCCTTATGCTGACCGAATACGGTAATCCCATTGTCCCGATTGGAATAAAAAAAGGCATGGTATTAGGAGAGAAGATTCAAAATATCCGCGAACAGCCCCCCATTGAAGAGGTGGATACCATAACACTGTACATTGGCCCAGGGCATCAGCCCGAATATTACCATTATCTCATAGGCCTCAAACCCGCGAGAATCATATTTAATCCCGGCACCGAAAACAAGGAGTTTGAGCAAATGCTTGAGGATCAGGGAATTGAAGCATTAGAGGCTTGTACGCTCGTTTTATTGCGCACCCAACAGTATTAGCCTAAAACTGACTTTTGTCATATGGATGTCAATGATAACCTTGTAGTTTTAATGACACTCAAAATTTTACAGTCATGCTTACCGATGAAAAAATTATCCAACTCAATAAACTGAAAATCAAGCCGGGTAAAAAGTTTAAGCTAAAAGATCATGACACCAAGTACAAAGGCAAAATCCTGAACAAGAGGGATTCTGAAGCGATGCTTGAGGTTGGCCGTAAACACCTGGCTGAAATTCAGGATAAATTATACGCACACAATGAGCATAGCGTGTTAATCATTTTTCAGGCTATGGATGCGGCAGGTAAAGATGGGGCTGTCAAGCACATTATGTCCGGATTCAATCCACTCGGAGTGAAAGTATTTAGCTTCAAAGCACCCAATGCATTTGAGCTGGACCATGACTACTTCTGGCGACACAGCGTGGCATTGCCTCCCCGGGGAGAGATTGCCATTCACAATCGCTCGCATTACGAAAACGTATTGGTGACGAAAGTTCACCCGGAGTTTATTCTCAATGAAAATATTCCGGGTATCGATTCCCTCGACGACATTAACGGCAAGTTTTGGAGGAAACGCTTCAAGCAAATCAGACGCTATGAAAAGAACCTGGCTGACAACGGCATGCTGATCTTGAAATTCTTTCTCAATGTTTCAAAAAAAGAACAGAAGAAGCGTTTTCTGGAAAGAATAGACGACCCTAGCAAAAACTGGAAGTTCTCGCTGGCAGATTTGAGAGAAAGAGGATACTGGGATAAATATCAAGCGGCCTACGAAGAGGCAATCTACGAGACCTCAACGGAGAAAGCCCCGTGGTTTATTATTCCAGCTGACGATAAGTGGTTTGCAAGATTGGCAATTGCCTCCGTTATCTATCGCTATTTCAACCAATTAAAAATGTCTTATCCCAAAGTAACGCCTGCACAAAAAATAGAGCTGCAAAAGGCTAAGGCACAATTGCTGGCTGAGAAGAATAATTCCAACGGAAAAGCAAAAAAGGTGGATGCCAAGTTGAAAAAAACAAAGAAAACAGCACCTGCTAAAAAGAATGTTGCTGAAAAAGAGACTGCGGCGTCAACTAACTAGTGAGATTCAGATTTGCTCAATTTTCATTGTGGCCACTGGGTATATTTAAGGGCACTGTCTTTCTTATTTGAAAAAAGGTCCCCATTAGATTTGTCGTAATCACTGGCCAGGCATAACTGGGTCTTTGAAGGCATGATGGCGGGTGTTACCAGCTTGTCCGAAATAGACAAACAGGCGGCTAGTGTTCCGCCCTAAGATCGCATCAAAAACCACTATTAACCAGGGTTATATTTAAGCCTTATTTTTCAGCGAAAACGGCTGATTATTCACATCAAATTTATACCTATAATATACCCTTAAAAATACGGTTTACGACCTGAAAAAGCTTATTTTTGCCCTCTTGTAAAATCAACGAAATGAGCGAAGAAAAAGCAATCATACCAAACAATTATTCGGGCAGTAATATCCAGGTTTTGGAAGGGCTTGAAGCGGTAAGAAAAAGACCCGCAATGTATATTGGCGATGTGGGGGTACGCGGCCTTCATCACCTGGTTTGGGAAGTAGTCGATAACTCCATCGATGAGGCCATGGGAGGCCATTGCGATAAGATTTCCGTTACCATAAATGAAGATAATTCGGTTACAGTTGAGGATAATGGTCGGGGCATTCCTACGGACATTCAGCCGAAACTGAAAAAATCGGCATTGGAGGTGGTGATGACCGTGCTCCATGCCGGTGGAAAATTTGATAAAGACACTTACAAAGTGTCAGGAGGTCTGCATGGCGTAGGTGTATCCTGTGTGAATGCGCTTTCCATCATGCTCAAGGCCACCGTTCACCGGGATGGTAAAATTCATGAGCAGGAGTACGAACGCGGGATGCCCAAATATGCAGTGCGCGAGATTGGCACTACCGATAAAAGAGGTACAACCGTTCACTTCTTACCAGATAACACCATTTTTATTGTCAGTGAATACAATTATGAGACCGTTGCTGCTCGTTTGAGAGAGTTGGCCTTTCTGAATCCCCGCATTGAAATCAAATTGAAAGATTTGCGAGAAAAGGATGAACAGGGTGAATTCCGCCATGATTTATTTTACTCTGAAGGTGGATTAAAAGAGTTTGTCGGCTATGTAGATGCCACCCGCGAGAAACTTATTCCAGAACCCATTTATATAGAAAGTGAAAAAGGAGATATCCCGATTCAGGTAGCCATGAGCTACAATACTTCATTTAGTGAAAACCTGGTTTCCTATGTGAACAACATCAATACGCACGAAGGAGGAACTCACGTAGCCGGCTTCAGAAGGGCTCTGACAAGGACATTAAAAAGTTACGCCGATAAATCTGGTTTGCTGGAACGAGCCAAGGTGGAGATCAGCGGAGATGATTTTAGGGAAGGATTAACGGCCATTATTTCGGTTAAAGTACAAGAGCCCCAATTTGAAGGACAGACCAAAACGAAATTGGGAAATTCTGATGTAATGGGCGCTGTAGACCAGGCTGTAGGAGAGATGCTTCAAATATTTTTAGAGGAGAATCCAAAAGAAGCCAAGCAAATTGTCAATAAAGTAATATTGGCTGCGCAAGCCAGGATTGCGGCTCGTAAGGCGCGCGAGATGGTACAACGAAAAAATGTACTGTCGGGTACGGGTTTACCTGGAAAATTGGCAGACTGCGCCAGTACGGATCCATCGATTTGTGAATTGTATTTGGTGGAGGGGGATTCTGCAGGTGGATCAGCCAAGCAGGGGAGAGATCGGAACTTTCAGGCGATTCTTCCGCTACGGGGAAAAATTCTCAATGTAGAGAAAGCACAAGAACATAAGATTTACGAAAACGAGGAGATCAAAAACATGATCACTGCCCTCGGAGTCACTTTCGGAACAGAGGAGGACCAGAAGGCGTTGAACATGAAAAAGTTACGCTATCATAAAGTAATCATCATGACGGATGCGGATGTAGACGGCAGTCACATTCGTACTTTGATCCTCACTTTCTTTTTCCGTTACATGCGCGAGTTGATAGAGCAGGGATATGTGTACATCGCCCTGCCTCCGCTGTATCTATTGAAGAGAGGAAAAGATGAACGGTATTGCTGGACAGAAGAGGATAGAGAAACATTTGTGAAGGAAATGGCCAAAGATGGCAAGGAAGATAGTATCGGTGTGCAGCGTTACAAAGGTTTGGGAGAAATGAATCCCGAACAGCTGTGGTCTACTACGATGGATCCGGATAGGCGTTCCTTGAAACAAGTAAGTATTGAATCTGCAGCAGAAGCAGATCATTTGTTTTCCATGTTAATGGGTGATGAAGTGGCTCCTCGTAGAGAGTTCATTGAGAAAAATGCCAAATACGCTAAAATAGATATCTAATTCAGGTTTAAAGATGAGTCTTGTGGGTGTTAACAGCGCTAAAGAGATAGATGAAAAGACTGCACGTCTGATATTTGAGACCAACTACGTAAGTCGTGACCTGAGCTGGATTCAATTTAACTACCGTGTTCTTGATCAGGCCAGGCACATCGACCGAACTATCTTTGATCGGCTAAAATTTTTCTCTATTACATCCAGTAATCTGGATGAGTTTTGTACCATTAGACTGGGTAGTCTTTACAATTATGCTGACTATGGCAAGGGAAGAGTTGACTACTGCGGTTTGCGCGAAGGTCCTTTTCTCAGTTTGTTGCTTGAACAAACCCGAAAGTTTGTCAACGATCAAAACGAGTTTTATATCAAAAAACTCAAACCTCAATTTAGAAAAAATAATTTTCTAATTACGGATTACGACCAGCTGACTGTTGATGAAAGTGAGCGAGTAGATAAGTATTTCTCCATCACTATTTACCCTATGCTTACACCAATGGTGTTTGACAGTTACCATACGTTTCCAGTACTCAAGAATCATAGGCTGTTATTTGGAGTAGTCACAAGGGTGAATGATGAAGGCTCGAACAATAAGCGAGTATCTTTTATTCAGGTACCCAGCAACATATCGCGGTTTTATGAAATCGTGAGACCGGACGGGATGATTCTTTTTATACCGATCGAATCCATTATTCGAAAGAATATGCAGGTTCTTTTTCGCAATGTGGAGATTAGAAGTATCAACCTGTTTAGGATAAACAGGAATGGCGATTTTACACTGGAAGAGAGCGAGGATATTGAGTCTAATTTTTTGGAAGAGCTGAGAAAAAAACTCCAAACCAGAAAGTCGGGACGGGTCGTTAGGCTGGATGTACAGGAAAATCCAGATCCATGGATGTTGCGCTTGCTTAAAATTCAGTGGGACATTGACGATCGAAACATCATCGCGATTCCCAAAGAAGGGCTCATCGATTTTACAGGCCTCCTTCAAATCATAAACCACAAGGAATTTAAAGGTCAGCGTGCTCCGGTTAGGCAAGCGGTTAATCCCATTTCCTATCCTGAAATGGGTACACGGGATTTGTTTGAGGTGCTAAAGGAAAAAGACATTCTTATTCATCATCCGTATAATTCCATGGAACCAGTAATAGATTTGCTGGAAAAAGCGGCTGAAGATCCCAAGGTGCTCTCCATTAAGATTACCATCTATAGAGTAGCCAAAGAGTCTAGGGTTACTGCCGCGCTGTTACGAGCTGCTGAAAATGGCAAACATGTATCGGTTTTGTTTGAAGTGAAGGCAAGATTTGATGAGGAGAATAATTTAAGAGAAGCCAAGCGACTGCAGAGGGCAGGATGTTTTGTTATTTATGGAGTCAGTAGTTTAAAAACGCATACAAAACTTTTATTAATTGTAAGACAGGAGGAAGATGATAAGGTGGTACGCTACGTTCACCTCGCCAGTGGTAATTATAATGAAGTGACTTCCAGACTTTATACAGACATTGGGTTGCTTAGTACCAATGAAGCATACGCCAACGATGTATCTGAATTCTTCAATGTGATCACAGGCCATTCTCAGCCATCCACCTATCGCAATTTGATCACTTCTCCGCGTGACATGCGGATCCAGTTGATTAACTTGGTTCAGCGTGAAGCAGAGAATGCGCGTGATGGCCTCCCTGCGGGCATCATCATGAAAATAAATTCGCTGCAGGATAGGGAATTGATTGATGCCTTGTACGAGGCATCTCAAGTGGGCGTACAGGTTAAGCTGATTGTAAGAGGCATTTGTTGCATCAGACCGCAACGCCAAGGGTTAAGTGAAAATATTGAAGTCATTTCTATTGTAGGTGAATACCTGGAGCACTCCAGAATCTATTATTTCCATAATAAAGGCATGCCTAAGGTTTATATTGGAAGTGCGGATGCTATGGTGAGAAGCTTTGATCGCAGAATAGAATCTATCTTTTTGTTGGAACAAGAGATTTTGAAAAAACAAGTGATGAATATCCTGCGGTATAACCTTAAGGACAATGTGAACGCCTATACCATGAAGGAGGATGGAAGTTATGCGGTGAAAGTGTCAGTTGGAGAACCTCCATTCAACATGCATAAGGATTTCTACAACGTGACCAAAGATATTATTGAAGAGGTAAGTCTGTTCTAGAATTCAATTCTTTGTTGCTTTTGGTTTTTCTCCAGAAGATAAAGCAGCATGCCGTCCTTAAGACCCACCTCAGGAACCATAATACTCCGTGCGTGTGCCCACTCCATCACTTTGATGTAAATGTCACTGGCCGGTATAATTACATCGGCTCGATCCGGGTTCATTTGAAGTTCATAAATTCTTTGATCCATCGACAGATTTTCAATTCGCTTGCGTACCTCTTTCACCGTCTTGATGCTAATTGCTTTTCCGGGTTTTTTCCCGGCCAATTCAAATATTTTACTGATGTTTCCGCCCGTTCCTACTGCGGTCAATCTGCCAAAAGATTTTTTCACATTTGATTTGATCCAATTTTCCATATCGGTCCACATCACGGGCAGGTCGCGATGCTCAAGTACACGGACAGATCCTACTTTAAAGGAACGAGTCTTTACTATTTTGCCGTGGACGTAAAGGTTCAGCTCTGTGCTACCACCTCCTACATCAATATGAAGATAGGTGTGGTCAGTTAAATAGGAATGAATGGCTCGGTTAATGAGATCAGCTTCTTCCTTGCCTGTAATCAAATTAATGGTTATCCCAAGCTGGTTATAAACTCGCTCAGCCACTTCTTTTCCATTCTCAGACTCACGCATAGCTGAGGTGGCACAAAACATATAATCATCAGCTCCGTAAAGTTCTATCATGGTTTTATAGGCGCTCATCAATTTGACAAACTTCGATATGCTCGTGTCGCTTATTCTGCCAGTAGCGAACACATCATGACCCAGACGAAGTGGAAATCGGATGTACTCTAGTTTCTTAAAAAGGATTTTAGGACCCTTGTCCAGCACCGATGAGATTTGAAAACGTATAGCGTTGGAGCCAATGTCTATAGCTGCGAGTTTCAATCGTATGTGTTAACGTAGGAGATCATTTCAAACACAAAATAAGCAATATGAAGCTTCATTTTTAACAAGTAATTGCATTTCTTTGCAGTGCTTATCCAGAAAGACGGAGGGACTGGGCCCTTTGATGTCTTAGCAACTTGTCCGCCAGCTGGCGGATGTTGTGCTAACTCCCATTCGCTTCCCGAAATATTTCGAGATGACGGAGAAGATGAGCGGCCATTCACTTAAGGCTCTTTCTGGATGCAAACGAGGAACAAAACCAGGAAGAGTGACGATACAAGAAATACTACAAGAACGGATTATGGTGCTGGATGGCGCCATGGGTACGATGATCCAGCGTCATACACTTGAAGAAGAGGATTTTCGAGGCGAACGATTTAAAGATCATGCGCATCCCCTAAAAGGCAATAATGACCTGCTGTCTTTGACCCAGCCTCAAATTATCAAAGACATTCACAGGCAATACTTTGAGGCAGGTGCCGATATCGTGGAGACCAATACTTTTAGTGGCACATCAGTTGCCCAGGCAGATTATCATCTCGAAGAAATAGTTTATGAACTCAATTATGAGTCTGCTAAAATCGCAAAGGAAGTAGCCATTGAAGTAACCAAACAAAATCCAGAGAAACCAAGATTTGTAGCGGGTGCAATTGGCCCCACCAACAAGACTGCTTCTTTGTCCCCTGATGTAAACAATCCCGGTTACCGGGCTATTACTTTTGATCAGTTAAAGGAGGCGTACAAAGAGCAAGCACGTGGCCTGCTCAACGGTGGCGTTGATTTATTTTTGGTGGAAACCATTTTTGATACACTCAATGCCAAGATTGCCCTTTTTGCTATTCAGGAATTGATGGAGGAGGAAGGAAAGACCATTCCTATTATGGTGTCAGGAACGATCACGGATGCCAGCGGACGGACATTATCCGGACAGACTACTGAAGCATTTTTGATTTCTGTTGCGCATGTTCCCTTGTTAAGCATCGGTCTTAATTGCGCGCTAGGTGCTTCGCAACTTCGCCCGTATCTCCAAACTTTAAATGAGAAAGCACCATTTTTTGTAAGCGCTTATCCCAATGCAGGTCTTCCCAATGAATTTGGGCAATATGACCAAGGTCCTGATGAAATGGGTGAACAGGTTGAGGAATTCTTGAAAGAAGGACTGGTCAACGTGATTGGTGGGTGCTGCGGAACCACACCAGAGCACATCAAAGTAATTGCCGATTTGGCTATGCGTTATCCTCCGCGCACCTTGGCCAATAATCAAATCTCAATAACACCATGACGCTCCAACTAAGTGGCCTCGAGGCCGCCATCATCACGCCCGAATCCAACTTTGTGAATATTGGTGAGCGTACCAACGTTACAGGTTCAGCCAAATTTCTTCGGTTAATTAAAGAGGGTAACTACGAGCAAGCTCTTGAGGTGGCCCTTGACCAGGTAAGGGGAGGAGCTCAAGTCATCGATGTGAATATGGATGAAGGGATGCTGGATGGCAAAGAAGCCATGGTTACTTTCCTGAACCTGATGGCTGCCGAACCAGAGATTGCACGCATACCGGTTATGATTGACTCGTCCAAGTGGGAAGTCATCGAAGCCGGATTAAAGTGTCTACAGGGAAAGGGCATTGTCAACTCCATCAGCATGAAGGAGGGAGAAAATGAATTCATCCGGCAGGCCAAATTGGTAAGACGCTATGGCGCAGCTACTGTGGTAATGGCTTTTGACGAAAAAGGTCAGGCAGACACATACGAAAGAAGAATTCGCATTTGCGAAAGAGCCTATCATATTCTGGTGAATGAAGTAGGGTTTCCCCCATCAGATATTATTTTTGATCCCAATATTTTTCCAGTGGCAACCGGAATCGAAGAGCATCGAAATTATGCGCTTGATTTTTTTAAGGCCACGAAATGGATTAAAGAAAATTTACCAGGCGCTCATGTGTCAGGTGGTGTGAGCAATGTGTCCTTTAGTTTCAGGGGTAATCAGATTGTGCGGGAAGCCATGCACTCCGCTTTTTTATACCATGCGATTCAACATGGCATGGATATGGGCATCGTTAATCCTACCATGCTGGAGGTCTATGATGAAATCCCGAAAGACCTCCTTGAGCGCGTGGAGGATGTATTGCTAAATAGAAGAGATGATGCCACCGAACGCCTTCTCGATTTTGCGGAATCAGTGAAAGGTTCTGCAAAGAAAAAAGAGTTAGATAACAGTTGGCGAGAGGCTCCCATCCAGGAACGGATCACCCATTCACTGGTCAAAGGCGTAATTGATCACATCGAGGCAGATACGGAAGAAGCCAGGCTCATGTATGATAAGCCATTGGAGGTGATTGAAGGACCTTTGATGACGGGAATGAACGTGGTAGGTGACTTGTTTGGCGCGGGAAAAATGTTTTTACCCCAGGTGGTGAAGAGCGCCAGGGTGATGAAAAAAGCGGTGGCCTACTTAACTCCTTTTCTGGAAGAAGAGAAGCGAAGAAGCGGAAACAGCGGTCAACAAGCCGCCAAAGTTTTATTGGCTACCGTGAAAGGAGATGTACATGATATCGGTAAGAATATTGTGGGGGTGGTGTTGGCGTGTAACAACTATGACGTGATTGACCTGGGTGTGATGGTGCCTTCAGCAAAAATATTAGAGGTAGCGAAAAGGGAAAAGGTTGACATCATCGGTCTCAGCGGATTGATTACTCCATCCCTGGATGAAATGGTACACGTAGCCAAGGAAATGGCGCACGATAAAATGGATATTCCATTGTTAATTGGTGGAGCCACAACGTCACGCATACATACTGCGGTTAAAATTGACCCTGCCTACCAGGGAATAGTTTCTTATGTGTTGGATGCATCACGATGTGTGCCTGTGGTTAGTGAACTCGTTAACAAAAATACAAGTCATGTTTTTAAAGCCAGGGTAAAGCAAGAGTATGCTGATCTCAGGGCTGATCATGAAAAGAAACAGCAAGCCAAAGATTATATTGCGCTGCTTGAAGCCAGAAAGAATAAGGTAAAGATCGATTGGAAAGTTTCAAGTCCGGCAGCACCTTCATTCATCGGAACAAAGCAATTGAAGAATTTCCCTTTGGCTGAAATAAAAAAGTATATTGATTGGACTCCCTTTTTTCAAACGTGGATGCTGGCAGGCAGGTATCCGGCAATCTTTGAAGATAAGGTAGTGGGCGAAGAAGCCAAGAAGTTATTTGATGATGCGCAAAGGATGCTGGATGAGATCATCAAGGAAAAATCGCTTGCAGCCAATGCAGTGGTGGCATTTTACCCTGCAGCCAGTTTGGAGGATGACGTAGTCCTGTTTACTAATCACGACAGGAGGGAGACCCTTACTCGTTTTCACTTTTTGCGTCAGCAAAATAAGAAAGCACAAAACTTACCCAATTTTTGTCTGGCAGATTTTATTGCGCCAGAATCTTCAGGTAAAAAAGATTTCATGGGCATGTTTGCGGTAACGGCAGGCATTGGACTTGAAAAACTGATCGAAAAGTACAAGGCAAGTGGAGATGATTACTCCGAAATCATGGCCAAGGCGCTGGCAGATCGGCTGGCTGAAGCCTTTGCGGAATTGCTGCATGAGAAAGTGAGGAAGGAATTTTGGGGCTATGCCGCGGATGAAGCATTGACCGAGCAAGAAATCATCAGGGAAAAGTATGTGGGCATAAGGCCTGCCCCAGGCTATCCGGCCTGTCCGGAGCACACAGAAAAAGGAACGCTCTTTAACATCTTAAAAGCAGAAGAGGTGGGTATTATATTGACCGAGTCATTTGCGATGTATCCTGCAGCAGCAGTGAGCGGATTTTATTTTTCACACCCGGAGTCCAAATATTTTGGGTTGGGAAAGATCAGCAAAGATCAGGTGGAGGACTATGCTCAGCGTAAGGGGTGGACGATTGAAGAAGCAGAAAAATGGTTGTCACCTAATTTGAGTTATTAGGGAATGTTGTTGTGCGAATGTGTTTATGTTATAAATAGTTTATTTAATGCCAAAAGTCACTCAATTCGAAGACCTTAAATGCTGGCGATTGGCGCGTGAATTAGTCAAGTTGGTATTTGATGCTTGCGAGGAGGGTAAATTATCTAAGGATTTTGAAACTAAGTCCCAAATCAAAAGAGCAGCGTTATCATCCATGAACAACATCGCAGAGGGATTTGGCAGGTATAGCAATAAAGAGTTCATTAGATTTTTGGACTTTTCACAGAGTTCTTCAATTGAAGTTAAAAGTATAACGTATGCTTTAGAAGACTTAAATTATTTATCAAAGGAAACAATCATTCAAATAAGGGAAAAAGCTGAGGAGACAAAAAATTCGACTTTGGCATTCATCAAGTACTTAAAGAACAGAGAACATTAACACATTGCACATTAACACTTTGGCACCTAATTCATGAAAGTAACAGAACACTTAAATAACGCTAAGGGTAAAACACTTTTTAGCATCGAAATTCTACCCCCACTTAAAGGTGAAAACATCAGGCGCCTGTTTGATCACATGGATCCGTTGATGGAATTCAAACCCCCTTTCGTGGATGTCACCTATCATCGGGAGGAATATGTCTACAAGAAAAAAGAGAAAGGCTTATTGGAAAAAGTATCCACCCGCAAAAGACCGGGCACGGTGGGCATCTGTGCTGCTATCCAAAACCACTACAAAGTAGATACGGTCCCTCACATCATTTGTGGTGGGTTTACCAAAGAGGAGACAGAAAACGCACTGATTGATTTGCAGTTTCTGGGCATCGACAATGTGTTGGTACTTCAAGGTGATGCGATTAAAAATGAAGGCAGGTTTGTTCCGGAACCTGACGGTCATCACTATGCTTCCGAATTGCTGGAGCAAGTAATCAAAATGAACAAGGGCATTTACCTGGACGAGGACTTATTGAATACGACACCTACCAACTTCTGTGTAGGCGTGGCTGGATACCCAGAAAAGCATTTTTGGGCCCCAAATCTGAAAATTGACCTGAAGTACCTGAAGCAGAAGGTGGAGTTGGGTGCGGAGTACATCGTTACCCAAATGTTTTTTGACAACCAGAAATACTTCGATTTTGTTAAAGCCTGCAGAGCTGAAGGTATTACCATTCCCATCATCCCGGGATTGAAACCCATTACGACCAAGACACAAACCAATGTCTTGCCCACCATCTTTCACATTGATTTGCCGGAGACCTTGGCCGATGAGGTTGAAAAGTGCAAGGACAACGCAGCCGTGAAAGAAGTAGGGGTAGAATGGGCCATTCAACAATCACGGGAGCTAATCGATTTTGGAGTCCCCACCTTGCATTTCTATTCTATGGGCAAGTCTGATCCTATTTATAAGATTGCAAAAGAGCTTTTTTAGGGGTAATAAGCGCACTAAGGCACTGTTTGGTTACCTTTTATGATTTGGAGTCATAACAATTGTTAGAATATTGTTTATTTTGAACCCCTAAATTAAAACCGAAATTCATATGAAATTAAAATTTTTAAGAACGTTCATAATCAACTCATTGGTTGCGGCCGTTATTGGTTCACTTTTCGTGCTGGGAGGCTGCTCGGAAGATGAAACGACACCACCGGTTGTTCCAACCCAAACTATCCTTGAGATTGTTAATGCCGATCCTGAATTGAGTGATCTTGCAGCCTATCTGGCAGGATTCCCAGACTTAACAGCATTGTTAAGTGGCACAGCTACTCATACCTTATTTGCTCCAAATAATGCTGCATTTACAAGCCTATATGCCACACCTGGTTTTCCGGCAAACCCTGCAGACATTAGCCTTGATCTGATCAAAGGTGTGATTGCCTATCACATAGTGGCTTCACAAGTACTCAGTACAGATTTGTCACCAACAGGAACTGGTGCTGGTTATGCCACATTGTACAACAATACAAATCCTTGTACCGGAGCACTTACCAACCAGGTAATCAAGGTTAATGATGACAAAACATTACTAACTGGTTCTACAACTACCAATATTGCCATTGCTGAGGCTGATGTACTGGCTACAAATGGTGTGGTACATGTAACTGGATCAGTACTTATTCCTCCTTCTGTCGGAGCAACATTAACACCAATTCTCGGTAAACTTGCCGCTACTGTTTTGTTAGGTGCTGATTTTACTTACCTGGCTCAGGCAATGACCAAAGCAGATTGCGGTGTGGCTGGTGTTACACCTCTCTCCAACATTTTGGCTGATCCTACCGGTGCAACTTACACTGCTTTCTTACCTCCAAATGCCGTGTTTGAAGGTACAGCACAAGCCTTAGGTGGCATTACGGTTACGCAATTGATTGCTAACTTTACAGCTCAGCAATGGAGAGACATTATCCTGAATCACCTTGTCTTAGGAACAAAAGCATCAGCTGCTCTAACAAATGGTGCTGTGCTGGGTACGCTTCAGAATCCGGGTACGACCCTGCTTACTGTAGCGGATGGAACACCTGGTAATCCTACCACTGATCCTTCTAAGAGCCCAATTGGTAAATACCTCACTACGAGTGGAGGAGCTACTAGTTTGGGAGGCACGTCTTCTGCACCAATTTATTTGCCAGATTTAACAGCCAGCAACGGCGTTGCCCATGTGGTTGGAAAGATACTGTTCCCTAACTAATCAATTGATTCAAAAAATAGAAAAGGCCCCTAGGGGCCTTTTCTATTTAAGCTCAAGCATTTTTTTAACGAAATCCTCAATATAGGGAAGGACGCCAGTGCTGTGCGTGGCCCCTTGAATGGAATAGA
>DATCZR010000166.1:0-4624 GCA_036525835.1 Cyclobacteriaceae bacterium | reverse complement strand
CCAATTGGCTCAGGACAATGATAAGAGATTCAATTGAATTAGTCTATGAAAAAATAGTTAAGCTTAGCTTTTAATTGCTTTAAAAACGAGCTCGGTTAGGTACTCTGTTATTCCATCCTCATTTTCCTTGGGAATTTCAGTTAGGGAAGGTAAGTGCCGCGCAAAAAACCTTTGATCATATGATGATTCAACAACCGTAGAAATCAAGGCAGTGGGATACCTATAGTTGGGATTAATTTCATGTACCATGGCCGCTGCCCTTTTGCACAATCTCTTATAACTAAAAAACAACCCCTGTTTATTTTCCTGATCCACGCTTTTGGTCAGATAAACCTTTTGCGATTCGGCTATCACAATTCTGTAAAGTGCATCTTCGTCTACCTGTGGCACAGCAGGTTCCTGAACAAGTGGAGAAGTAAGCAATCGAAGTGCAATTCGTAGTCTTTCTTCAGGAGATTTGATATTGATTGTGGTGATACTAATTCGGTATTCCAACCACATCCAATACCAAGTCAGGTGATAGGTTAGTAATTTATGTTTGTTTTCAAAATAACGATAAATCGAAGCTTCCGTGCACTGAATTTTTTCCGCCAGTTTTTTAAATGTGAAAGCTTCAAACCCAAGTTCATCGATCAACCCTATGCTGTGTAAAATTATGTTTTTACCAAGTTCGGATGATAAAGGATCTTTCGAGAACACCTTCTCGTCAATTTTAATTTGAATGGTGGCGGTTTTCATATGCCGGTTCTATTTGAATATATCCTTCAGGAAGGTAAAGATTTCTGAAGGACCTTCAAGCCTTTATGACTTTGCTGCCTTCTCAAATGTTTGAGCTGTAAAAACTTCATTGTCATAAAACTCAACAACTCCTGTGGTGACATCATACATTGCACCGATCATTGCAATTTCATCTTTCTCGATCATCTCCTTTAGTATGGGGCTATTTTCAAGAATCTCCTGCTTTGTGTTTCTCACGTTAAGAACTGCTACCTTTTCTACAAACTCAGGATTGTTTGCGTTTCTATTTTGGGCTACCGTTTTTTCTGCATCCAAAGCAGGTTTCATTTTTGATAACAAAATGGAAAGATTGCCCATTTGAACATTGTCACAGGCTCCTTTTATCGCTCCACATTTAGTATGTCCTAACACTACTACAATCTTAGCTCCAGCTACTTTACATGAGAACTCCATGCTCCCAAGAATATCCTCGTTCTGAACATTCCCCGCAATGCGTACACTAAAAACATCTCCTAATCCCTGGTCAAATATTAATTCAGCCGATGTGCGTGAATCAATACAGCTTAGAATTACTGCGAAAGGATGTTGGCCATCAGAAGTCTCATTTACCTGCTGAAGCAAGTTGCGATTCATTCTAAGGTTGTTTACAAATCGCTCATTTCCTTTTTTAAGTAGTTCAATAGCCTGAACTGGCGTGATCGAATCTCTTACTTCTTTTGTTAACGTTCTCATATTCTTTACTTTTTAGCGTCTATTGTTCTGGTTCTATAAAATTTATCTTTTCAATTGTAATATTCTTAGTCTTCGCATTTTCCTAGTAGTTTTTAATCAATTCAACCACATCGTGTGCAATAGATTTTGATTTTGAACAATCGAGAATCAGTTTGGAGTTGGAAGGAATGCTATCCAATACTTGCATCATGCCTGGTTTGTTAAAAAAAAATACTTCTTCTCTCAGTATCAAATGATGCACAACCCTCCCATCTTCATCTGAAGTGATATCTTTTAGGTGATAGCAAATATAGCATTATAGTAATACTATCATAGTAGTATAGCAATACTTTTTTAAGTAAATCTTCATTTAATGAGCCATATCCCGGACGATCTAATGAATGAATAGATGACACCAATAAATATTGAAGATGGTTATGATTAAAAAACTAAATTATGATGTCTTAAACTAGTCCACATGTCACCATCGACCGCCAAAATTTGCGCAATTTCACTAATCACCATCATTACATTGGAAATAACACATGCCCAGGGAACCGTTTCGGACCGTTTTGAGCGATTCAAAAAGATGTCTTTAGAAAGCGAAATGCAAGGGTTAAAAGATCCATTCCACGGAATTGCAACAGGTGAGGGAATTGAAAAAGGGCTATACAAAATTCAATCTACAGGAGTTTCTATTGCATCTGTAATAAAAGCAGCAAATAATTTTTTAAGCACGCTAACACCAGAGCAAAAATCAAAAACTAAATTCGGAATAGACGATGATGAATGGCGCAAGTGGATGAATCAACATTTTTATATCCGGCAAGGCGTTGGATTCAATGAGATGACTGAGTCACAACGTAAGGCTGCATTTGGCTTAATAAGTGCCGGATTAAGTGCCAAGGGCCTTAAGCTTACGCAGGACATCATGAAACTCAATCATACCTTAGGTGAGCTTAATAATAATTTTATAGAATATGGCGAGTGGCTTTACTGGATAACCATTATGGGAGAACCTTCAGCCACTGAACCCTGGGGTTGGCAAATAGACGGTCACCACGTAATCATTAATTACTTTGTCTTGGGAGATCAAGTGGTGATGACACCCATGTTTGTAGGTTCCGAACCAGTAATTGCAGAAGCAGGCAAGTATAAAGGCATTGCCATCATGCAGGAAGAGCAAAATCAGGGATTAAGCATGCTGGAAGCATTGGATGCCTCACAACAAAAAGAAGCCATTTTAAAATCATCGAAGGATAATCACAACAACCTGACCGAAGCATTTAAAGATAATGTAGTGCTGGATTACGCAGGATTTAAATTAGATAAGCTTTCCCAATCACAGAAAAAGCAAATGTTAAAGTTGATTCAACTCTACATTGACAACATGGATAAGGGCCATGCCAAAATCAGGTTGGACGAAATCGAAAATCATTTGAATGATACTTACTTTGCCTGGATGGGTGGAGCCACCGACCAATCGGTCTACTATTATCGTATTCATAGCCCAGTATTGTTAATAGAGTTTGATCATCAATCTCCGGCCGGTTTGGGTCATATCTACCCAAGGGACAAACCTACCCGCCAGCATATTCATGCAGTAGTACGTACGCCAAATGGAAATGACTACGGAAAGGATTTGTTGAGACAGCACTACGAGCAGCATCCACATTAAAATACTGGCTATTATCTATTTTCATCCAGAATAACTTTTCTGTTTTTCAAGTCGTACTTCATACCTGGCTTCAACAGATAAAACTCTTTGCTTCCGGATGCTAATTGATAGATAGTATCTCTCTCTTGGGACCAACGCGTGCCGTCATACATTACCACGTAACTTTCACCCACCACTTCAAATTGGTCACCCCTAACCACAATACCAGTATTTTCATCCAAACCAATGCCTAATAGTTCTGGTCTTTTTTCTAAAATCTCAAACATATCGAACGGCCTGTTTCGAGCCAGCAAGTGCTGGTCGATGGCTACATTGGTTAGGAACCCAAGACCTACCTCATGATCCCCCATCATAATCGTGTTTTCTTTGGTGTCTCCTCGTGCCAGGTAAGATCCTAATATCGTTGCTCCGGCAGAAGAACCACCTATCACTCCGCCTCTGGCAAGTAATTCTTTGCAGGCTTCGTGCGTTTTCGTATTGAGATAGGAGTCAGCATGTCGCCATTGTCTGCCACCCGAAAACCAAATACCCTTAGCCTGTCTAATTGGCGCAACAAATGCATCCGTGTTAGCTTCTTCGCGATCTCTGGTGTGCAGTACCGTCACATTTTTAAAACCACGGGCGGTGAATCCCTTTTTGAACTCATCTAAAAATACCTGATCTAAAGTTTCGCTGCTAACTGCCGTTGGAATAATAGCAATAGGGGCTTCTGAGCCGCCCACCAATTCCATGAATTTATCAAAAATCCCTTGCTGAGCAGCTCCTCCTACGATTAATAAAATTCCCTTTTCCGGTCCGCTTACTCCAGCTTTAGGAATTGGAGGTGCTATCGGCTCAGTGATCGAGGTTGATTTGTTTTCACATCCGAAAAGAATGGCTAGGACAATAAGGAAACAAGTTCTATTCATGAATATATTATTATAAGTATCGCGCCTCCTTGACTAAGGCCAAAGTACTACTTTCAATCTATACATTCATAGGCAACATCATAGGAACGGCAATTAATATCATAAGACCATAAAAGCATATCATGACGATAGCAAATATACCCATGAACTTAAATAAGGGTTTCAAGTTTTGAAACGCTAATGTTATACTTCCCATTTCTTGTGATTGCAAACACAGTCTAACCTGGTTGGAGAAACTATGTAAATAAGTCGCGGGGAAATAATATAGCAAAGCAATGACAAGGTAAATAAAACCCATATAACCAATAGAAATGGTTGAACCAAAAGCCCTGTCTGACGCAGAAGTGCCAATCATCATAGCAACGGCTATTAAAATCATAATCCCAATAAGAAGATAGCCAATAATCGCCAAAAGCTTACCCCACCTGGATGTCTCTAACAGGTAGTCTTTTATTTGAGAATTGCTGTAGAATAAATTTTCATTCTGTTGATTAATTTCTGTGCTTTCCATAATGCTATTTTTTTATGAATAATCCAGATCCTATAATCCCTCGCTCTATTATTTTTGCAACTCTATTAACCCCAATAC
>DATCZR010000165.1:0-4811 GCA_036525835.1 Cyclobacteriaceae bacterium | reverse complement strand
CCTGCACGCGGCATGGCTGGTTCAGGCTCTCACCCATTGACCAATATTCCCTACTGCTGCCTCCCGTAGGAGTCTGGCCCGTATCTCAGTGCCAGTGTGGGGGATCAACCTCTCAGTTCCCCTAATGATCATCGTCTTGGTGAGCCGTTACCTCACCAACTAACTAATCATGCGCATGCTCATCCTCAACCACTTGCGTTTTAATTATCAAATGATGCCATTCAATAATATTATGGAGGATTAATCCGAGTTTCCCCGAGCTATACTCCTGTTGAGGGCAGATTGCATACGTGTTACGCACCCTTACGTCACTCTCAATCAAATATTGCTATCCGATCTACCGTTCGACTTGCATGTATTAGGCCTGCCGCTAGCGTTCATCCTGAGCCAGGATCAAACTCTCCATAGTATTAATCCTTTGTTAAAACTTCTACCTCACAGTATCCATTCTAACCGTTTGAACCCACATCCTTAGATGTGCCCAAACTATGTTCATTCTATCCTCAGTCTCATCGATTTTCTTTCCTTAAAAAAAGAACCGACTCGCATAAAACCTCTATCGATCTCATGCGGGTCCGCTATCAAGTTACATTCATTCAAAGAACGTGTGAATCTTCTAAAAAATTGATTTTCAGAAAATTCGGTAGTGACTTTAAGTCTTCGTTTAAGTGCCAATTCCGTCTGAATTACGCACCTCCCCCTAAAAGGAGGCGCAAAGGTAACCTTTAATGACATCTAAGCAAAGGAGGGCCAAAAAGTTTTGAAATAATGCGGAAAGCCAACGTGCTGACTATTTAATGTGATCATTAATAGGCCTGGTAAGCGTCAGGAATAAATTTTCATATAAAAAGGGAATAGGACATATCAAAAATCCAGGAAGAACTGGTTCATCCGGTTGGAATTGCGTGAGGGATAGAGCCATTGTTTGAGCCCGGACAGAGAAAGTGCGGCTGATGGCGAGTGGCGAAAGCCCGACCCCGGTTACAGACCGGGGGCACGCCCAGATCCTTTTAAAATTACATCGGTCTTTTGAAAAGGGGTACTGTGCTGCAGGGTTCGCCAAACATGATGCTGGCGGCAATGGGCCGGAGCCTATTGGTCACTTCCACATAAGTAGCCACGGGCACATTCACTTTGCTGCATCCTTTGATCACCACTTTGCCGTCCTGGTAAATATCCCAATCTACTTTGTCTAAGGCATCCTTGAAAAGTTGAATTTCCAATTGCTCCAGGTTTCCGAATATGATCGTTTTGGCAAAGGGTCGGAGGGCTACCGATAAAAGCATAAAAGCCCAGGTTGGCACAATGGCATCGGCAGTGCATTGAATGGCAACGTGCTTTCCTTCGTAGCTTGACCAATCATTTGATTTAATATATTCCCTAAAATCCTTCTCTTTTAATACCAACCCCTGATGCAGATGATCTTTGATATCCAAAACTACTCTTTCACCCGGAACAAAAAGTTCCTCAAGATCAAGTGTTTGCAATGCACTCCTGGCAACCTTATTGATGATTTGATCACTCATAATTTAGCTTGTAGGTTGAAACATCAAACGGTTGATTTTGGTTTTTTAATCAGGAAGTCTTTTAGATAAAAGGGTTCGAATTCGGCCAGGTTTTCAAATTCTTGATTTTTAAATTTTTCATAAGCCATCAAACCCACATCTACAGCAGACGGATGAATATCTGATAAAAAAATGGCATTGGTATTGCATATCGCGCCTTGACATTTTGAAGCTCCATTGCCGAAAAAGATAATCTTGTTATTCTCTAGTACACTTGAAAAGCTTGATTCATCAATCACTTTGGCTTGCGTGGTCTCCATGATTTCAAGGCTTCTTTTCAACAATGAACAATAGACTTCCATTCTTCTGGCGTCTATCATTGGACAAAAGAGTTCATCATCGGAATAATGAGTGGCAATCTGAGCAACCATACTTTCCAGTGTGTTGACTGCAATCAACGGAATATTCAAGGCAAAACACATTCCCTTAGCTGTGGCCACTCCAATTCGCAAACCAGTATAAGAGCCAGGTCCTGCAGAAACTGCAACCGCGGAAAGATCTTCAGCGGATTTATCGCAACGCCTTAGCAACTCATCAATCATGACTGCCAGCTTTGATGAAGCAGACTGACCAATATGCAGATGAGAGGAGGCCAGGATTTCTCCATCATTGGACAGGGCCACAGAACAAACTGAAGTAGCTGTTTCCAAACTTAGTATAAGCGCCATTATCGCCTGGAGAGAATGTTGCGATACTCAGAATCGTCACTCAGGTATTTGGTCGCCTCCACGAGTTCTTTATCCTGGGCCAACGATTGATCGACCTGAGATTTAATTAATCCATGATGAAATGCGATTTCCTGTTCCAGTACTCTGGTGATTTCATCTTTATATCGAATTAAATCTTTGGATCTGTTTTGTTCGATTTGACTCTTTAGGGTGGTCAATTGAGTTTTGAGTTCATTGTACGTTCTTTCTTTTTTGGCAGCCTCAATTAGCTGATCCATTTGCTTTTCTAAATCAGAGCTAAGTACAATTTTTTTGGAGGCAAGCCAGTTACCAAATTTTTTGTACTCCTCGTCTGATAATTTGAAATTGTGAGCGGGGCCGATATCCGCATGTTGTGTGCAATAAATGGTAGCATAATCAAAAATGGTTCCTGTTGTAATCAGTTGAACTGATACTGGGCTTAGAAATTCATCCTGAACTTCAATATCCGGATCCAATCCTCCACCATCATATACTTTGCGTCCTCCTTTAGTTAGAAATTCTGACTTTAAAGAATCAGCAAACTTATCGACAGAGCCATCTTCGTTACGATTGGTATAATCTAGTGTCTGAATACATCGACCACTTGGTGTATAGTATTTGGCTGTAGTGACTTTGAGTTGTGCGTTGTAAGAAAGCTGACGGGTAGTTTGTACTAATCCTTTTCCAAAAGTTTGCTGACCCACCAGTATGGCGCGATCATAATCTTGCAACGCCCCGGCTACAATCTCAGATGCAGATGCACTGCCACTGCTGGTGAGGACCGCGAGTGGAATATTTGTATCAATGGGATTGTTTAATGAAACGTATGATTTGTTCCATTCTTTTACTTTGCCTTTAGTGGAGACCACTTCAAATCCCTTTGGTATAAAAAGATTGACAATATTGACCGCCTCATAAAGTAAGCCTCCCGGATTGTCCCTCAGGTCAAGTATCAATTTTTTGGCGCCTATCTTTTTCAACTCAATGACGGCCTCTTCTACCTCCTTGGCTGCACCTGGAGTAAAGTCATCCAAACGGATGTATCCAATTTCATCTGCTACGATATTCTTATATACTACATTGCTTACTTTGATTTTCTGTCTGTTGATGGTAAGTGAAATGTCCTTATCCTTACCGAGTCTTCTGACAACGAGTTTAACTTCTGTATTTGGCTTCCCTTTTAATAAGGCACTTATTTCTGATGTGTTTTTCCCTTGAACATTTGTTCCATCTACCGAAATGATTTCATCTCCCACCTTAAGTCCTGCTTTGTTGGCCGGAAAACCTTCATAAGGATTGGTAATGACTGCCTTTTTGTTGATAATGCCAATCAGCGCACCAATACCCGCATACTGACCTGTAGTCTGAATGCTAAATTCTTCCAGGCTTTCCTCTGGTATATATGTAGTGTAGGGATCAAGTGACTCCAGCATTCCACCAATGCCTTCATTTACCAAAGACTCGGGATCAATTTCGTCTACATAAAATGCATTTACCTCTTTAAATAGAGTTGCGAATATGTCAAGGCTCTTGGCAATATCGAAGTAGCGCTCAACAGGGGTTGTATATGAGAAAGCCGCAATAGCAGCCACCAATACGGCCGAGGCAATGTATTTTTTCCTGTGTTTGACACTTCTCATAACTGTAAATATACAAATCAAAGGCCTTTTTTGGCTATACTGACTTAGGCATTTGGTTTCGTTTTTTTGAGTTTTTCAAGTGATTTAACTACCGCTTCTTCGATTTGACTGTAATCCAACAATTCTTTGGCTGTATATACAAACCCGATTACCAGCTTAGGTGCTTGATCCAGAATGGCCTTCTTGAGCCGGTAAGCTTCCCGGGTTCTTCGTTTGATTTTATTGCGATCAACGGCTTTTTTGAAATTTCGTGACGATGCCGTAAAAAGTACCTGATGATGTAGGTTTTGCTGCGGATTTGGCAAATAAATAACCCTGAATGGATAGATAGTAAAAGAAGCCCCTTTACTAAAGAGCTCTTCAATCCATTTTTCTTTTTTAAGTCTTTCGCCTTTGCTAAAGCTGAATTTGCCCATGAGGCCAAATTAATGAATCCTCACAGCTGAAGTTCAGGGTGAGGTTGTAATTAACCTTTAGGAGTTTTTTCGTCAGAGACAGTAAGCTTCTTACGGCCAGCCCTTCTACGGGAAGCCAATACCCTGCGACCGCTGGCTGTTGCCATTCTTTCGCGGAATCCGTGCTTATTCTTTCTTTTTCTCTTGGATGGCTGGTAAGTCCGTTTCATTTCAATGCTGATTTACCTCGTTTATTTAAGGGGTGCAAAGATGCTTAGTATTTTGAAGAATTCCAAGATCAACGAAAATTGAAAAGCGCTCCAGCAGGTCTTTTTATCCATCCTTAATAAAATCAGGCCAATTGTGAGTTAATCAATTAGGTCTTTTAAAATCTTTTTGGCCTGCTTAGGGTCGAGTCTGGGCCCAAATTGAGAAACAACCCGAGATGAAGCCAGGGATGCAATTTTGCCCGCTTCGGCATAGCTGTGGCCGTGGGTGATGCCATACAAAAAAGCGCCAGCG
>DATCZR010000164.1:0-7870 GCA_036525835.1 Cyclobacteriaceae bacterium | reverse complement strand
ATATTCAGGATGGAGACTATGTTTCGAAAAATCCGCTTATTGAAGCAAGAATTTGGGATGAAAGCAAATATGTATTGAAACAAGATACGAGTGGTATCTTGTTGTTTCTTCGTTCACCTTGCGATACGGGGAACTGTGATTTTGAACCAGTCTACTTTAGTCGGCCCGACATGAGATGGTCAGCAGCGACTGATACCACAGATTTTAAAATTGATTTTTCTCCTGAATTTCCACTGGAAGGAGACTATGTCATTAGGATCGATATTCAGGATGGAAGCGGTAATAAGTTAACTGATCCATATGAAATCGGATTTAAAGTTGATCATACGAATAAAGTTGTTTTTTTTGACCCTTATCCTAATCCGTTTTCGGAGATGGTATTAATTGAATTCGAGATTTCCGGAGATATAGCTCTGGAGTCGATGACCTTGCAAATATTTAATTTGCAAGGTCAGTTGGTTAAAAGTTATTCAATAACCAATCTTCACATTGGATCAAATCAATTTATTTGGGACGGCCGAGATGAGTTAGGTGTACTTAATAATAGTGGTATGTATCTGTACCATCTTATGACAAATTCAGGGGGTCAGACATTCACAAAGAATGGTAAGCTATTTCTAAAACGGTAAACTTTAGTGATTGTGTCCGCCTTGGCCATGAACATGACCATGATCGATTTCTTCCTGTGTCGCCTTTCTTACACCCACAACCTCCACTTCAAAATTTAGGGCCACGCCAGCCAGCGGGTGATTTCCGTCGACAGTAACAGCGTCTTGACCTACTTCGGTTACCGTCACTACCTGTCCATTTTGGGCGTTGAATTGCATTCCAGCTTCTACCTTTTGATCTCCAAAAGACTTCAAAGGAACCTTTTGCACCAATTGATCATTTTTTAGGCCATATCCTTTTTCCGGGGCAATTTTCAGACTGAATTGGTCTCCATTGGATTTTCCCTCAATTCCTTCCTCCATGCCAATGATTAGATTGCCTCTGCCATGAATGTAGTTTAACGGATCTCGTCCTGAGCTTGAGTCAAGGATATTTCCATCATTATCTCGTAATGTATAATGGATGGATACTACAGAATCTTTAGATACTGTCATTTGTGGGGGTTTTGGATTGAAAAGATGCGATGAAAAACGCAATAATTATAGTGTAAAGTTAGGGATGTAGCAATTAAACCAAAGCATCGAAACATATTTTAGTAAGCGATTATTGTGTAATTATGAAAGTTATTATTGAGGACAATGCCGTTGAAATAAAAGGTTTTCTAATTCGAAAATAATTGACGCGTTGGCTTAATTTTGAGAATGTCAGTATAGGGTTTTTTTAAAACATTGTTAAAGGCTTGAAAAACGAGGAAGACAAGTATCAATTTGAAGCTTTATTTAATCATGCCACCATCGGGATGGTGATAACTGATTCTCAGGGTAGGGTAATCAAGTTCAATCACTGTGCCGAGGACCAATTTGGGTATATCGAAGAGGAGCTTATTGGCAAGCCAATTGAAATATTGATCCCTGAAAAATTAAAAGGAGACCATATCAGTTACAGGACAAACTTTCATAAATCACCAACAAATCGTGCCATGGGATCCGGCAGGGATCTTCTAGCCAGAAGAAAGAATGGTGATGTCTTTCCGGTGGAAATAAGTTTGTCTCATTTTGCCAGAGACGCAAAAACTTATGTGATCGCATTTGTGATTGATATTTCAATAAGAAAAATGCAGGAAAAGGAAATTAAAGAGTCATCTCATAAAATTCAAAAAATTAATACTGAACTTGAAATGAAGGTAGATGGCCGTACCAAAATGCTTCGTGAAACCCTGGCAGAATTGGAGGTATCTAAAGAAGAATTGAATGAATCTTTGAAAAAAGAAAGGGAACTTGGAGATCTTAAGTCAAGATTTGTAACCATGGCCTCACATGAATTTAGAACTCCCTTAAGCACGATTCTTTCATCAGCTTCGCTTGTTGGTAAATACACCGAAGGGGAAGATCAACCTAAAAGAAAAAAGCATATTGACCGCATAAAAGAGGCTGTGGGAAATATGAGAGATATTTTGGAAGATTTTCTGTCATTAGGAAAGCTTGAAGAAGGTCAGGTTGATGTAAATATGGAGCTGCTTACCAAGGAAGAGATGAGGGGGGAACTAATGAAAATTGTAAGTAGTATGGATCAATTGACCAAAAAGGAGCAATCCATCAATCTTGATTGTGACCTGGATAGAGCAGTAAAATTGGATAAGCGTCTGCTAGGCAACTTACTTTCCAACTTGTTATCCAATGCTATCAAATTTTCTTCCGAAAGATCAGTTATTGAGGTAAAGTGTTGTTATAGGAATGATCATTTGGAATTGGCAGTTAAGGATAATGGCATAGGAATCTCCCAGCAAGATCAAAGGCATTTATTTGAGCGCTTTTTTAGGGCCAAAAATGCATCTCATATTCAAGGAACTGGCTTGGGCCTCAATATTGTGCTCAAGTATGTGCAGCTAATGAAGGGAAAAATAAGGTGTCAAAGCGAAATCAACGAAGGAACTACCTTTGTAATCCAAATTCCTCAGTAATTTTAGACCTAGATACAATTTAACAATAACCCGTTCCTATTTCATGAAGAACATTTTAATTATAGAAGATAATTTTGAAGTAAGAGAAAATACCGCAGAGATTCTTGAACTAGCTGGTTATAAGGTATTTACAGCCGAAAATGGCAAGCTTGGGGTTGAAGTGGCTGTAGACGAAAAACCTGATTTGATTGTATGTGATATTATGATGCCCGTATTAGATGGCTACGGAGTGCTTCACTTGCTAAGCAAGAATCCAGAGACTGCAACTATTCCTTTTATTTTCCTCACCGCAAAAGCGGAGAAAAGCGATTACCAAAAAGGTATGGGGATGGGGGCAGATGGATATATCACCAAACCCTTTGATGATACCGAATTGCTCAATGCCATTGAAACCAGACTCAAAAAGAGTGAACTTCTAAGACAAACATTTTCTCACGACTCGGCAGGTGTCAATAACTTCTTGAATTCTGTTAAGTCGAATACGGGAATTAAGCTACTCTCGGATAGCTATGAAGTTTCAAAATACAAAAAGAAGCACAGCCTGTACACAGAAGGATCTTATCCAAGAAATCTCTTTTTTGTGAAATCAGGTAAAATAAAAACATATAAAATAAATGAAGAAGGCAAGGAATTGATAATTGAGATAAGCAGCAGCGACGATTTTGTAGGCTATACACCCATATTGGAAGAGACCAGTTACAAAGACTCTGCTGAAGTTTTAGAAGATGCCGAACTAATGATAATTCCCAGAGAGGACTTTGCCAAATTGATTAGTTATGACAGCCAGGTATCGAGTCAGTTTATCAAATTATTGGCTAAAAATGTACATGAAAAGGAGGAGCGGTTGCTTAGTCTGGCCTACAATTCTGTTCGTAAGAGAGTGGCTTCGGGTCTAATTGAAATTAATGACAAATTCAAGAGCCAGGCATCGGGCGATGGAAGGATTAAGATTTCCAGAGACGACCTGGCAAGAATTGTGGGTACAGCTACAGAATCGCTAATAAGAACATTAAGTGACTTCAAAAGTGAGAAGCTGATTGATATTGAGTCAGGTAAGATTTTGCTATTGAAGGAAGAAAAGCTGAGGCACTTATCTAATTAATTAACATTCATTTGCTCGGCTTCGTGGTTTTGACGTTCAAGCGACCAGTCTTCAGTCAGAGAAGTTTCTATCCACATTGCCCCAGATTTTCTATAAATTAAAGAGAGCAGACCCAATTTTTCTGATAGCAATTTTTTTAACTGGGCTACTGTTGTCATGCTATCAATGCTAATTGTTGAGGATTTTATATCATTTGCTATATGGTCTCTTGAAGTCATAAGAGATGCTGTCTTATAACTACTGGCACCAACCTTGGTAGATGGCTTAAAAAATTCAATTTTAAGAAAGGGAAAAATAGCATTGAACTCTTTCTGGAAATCACCAACAGAAATACGCTTATCAATTTTCAAGACCGGCATAAGAAGAGATGCTATCAAATTAAACTGTTACTATGCGATCAAAGATAAAACAACCCTGTGCGGGCTTTGAATGATTACCATCAAGGAGTTGTATGATAAAAATCATTTGGATACTTCAGGAATCAATGAACAATTGATTTCTTTTTAGCTTGAATTGGGAAGGTTGGCTAATCTGATGATTGGAACATAAATATCTGATAATCAGATAGATAAATCGTATATTGAGCAAATTTAAGCTTTTTCAAATCTGCCAGTTTGCTCCTTAATTTTTATTCTAAAAGTATGGGGAACATCTTGTCAAATATTAGGGACTATCGTCTCACCAGTTGAAAAGGGCTCAATCCTGTCGCCAAGAATTTGTCTTGTGTTTGCTTGTGCGGGTTTCACTATAATTTTTTTGATTCTCTCCACAGAATTAGGCACTTCCAAATATTCATATTTTCAATATCTGCAACCTCAAAGCAAACATCCGTATTCTTATTCATCATATCTATTTTCAATCCACTTTTGAATGGCAATAGATATATCCGTCTTTGTAGGTGTATGTGATAGTACTGTGCAATTTCTTGTTGGCATAGCAAGAAAGTACCTCCTGCCTGACTTCAAACTTTTTAAAACATAAACTACCCACATAAAAAAAGCCCTCATTATGGAGGGCTTAAGTACCTGAGGCCGGAATCGAACCGGCACGTCTTGCGACACACGATTTTGAGTCGTGCGCGTCTACCAATTCCGCCACTCAGGCAGATACTTTGCACTAATTTAGTCAGGCTGTGCGAACCTGCCCTGATACGAAGTCATCAGGGTCAACCAATTGCGCCCTGCCTGCCGCAGACAGGCACCCTGGCAGCTTGCCGCAATTTAGGCGAGACACTATTAATTGGGGTTGCAAATATGATCAAACTTTAAGTTTCTGACAATTTACAACTCGATATATTTCTCTAGCGAAAATGCCTGTGTACGCTTAGAGAATAAAGATTTAACACGACCCCAAACACTACCAAATAAGGTAGACTTACGATAGTTCTCCAGGCTTTCTGTCCTGTCCCAGTAACTTAAGGTGGTGAAACAATACGGGTCATTTGCGTCCTTCAATAGTTGCAAGTGTGAACAGCCGGGAAAATTTCTAATGGCTACTTTGTTCTGATTGAAAATTTCAAGAAATTCTTCAACTCCTGCTTCTGTAAAATGCATCCTTACAATTCGAATCAACATAACTATTCCTCAAATGATATATTGATGGGGCTATCATAGGTTAGACCCAATAGTTCGGTCGCATTTCCCTTATAAATCCCAATTTCTAAAAGCCCCTGACTATTAAAAATAAGAAAGCAATCACCTTGCTCCGTATTGTTGTAATTGGTGTGAATTCGCTTGAATTTTTCTCCCCCAAACTGAACGGTGAAGTTTTTACCCTTGCTTAAAATATCAAAATCATTTTTGGGAATATTTGTAATCAGGTTACCGTAATGATCTACTCTTATTACATGTCCAGCTATTTGCTTGTGAGTAGCTTTCACGTGGCGGTCAATCATTTTCTTAAATGTGGTCATTGGCTTACCCAGACTGGTAATAGCTACACCACTGGCCAGCTTGGCTGAAGCAGGGGCGAGGATATCTTTTTCAGGAAAGGTAGACTCAAGCGTGGTAATGGTATTGAGTGCAGCTAGCTGCTGATGGGGCTTGTGACTAATTAATCCAAAAAGTCCATTATCCACCCCGACAAAGAAATGATCTTCCAGCTGCAACGCAATGTACGCATCGCCTGGATTGCCAACCGCATCTACTCCTACCAGGTGAACTGTGCCTTTGGGAAAATCCCTGAAAACAGACCGAAGCAGGAATGCGCCATGAGCCACATCACATGGCTCAACCTGGTGGCTGATGTCGATAATATTGATACCTGGATTTACTTTTAAAATAGCCGCTTTTATCGCTCCTGCGTAGTGGTCGCTTTTTCCGCTGTCGGTGAGTAGGGTAACAATGGCCATTGGCGAACTCAATTACTACCCGTATCGTTTAAATAAGGTAGACATTATTTGTTATTTTTATTCAAAAATAGAAGATTTCAACCACATTACTTCATTGATAGAAAAAAGCATCACGTTAGAAAATATTTCCCTGACCGACTTTCTCGGAATTGAAAACAAAAACATAAATCAATTAGCTTCTGCGTTTCCTAAAAGTAAAATTGTATCCAGGGGTAATGAGATACTGGTAAAAGGAGATACGGATGATATTATCCAAATCAGCGACATCTTAGATTCGCTGATTGAGCATTTTCACCAATTTGGCAGAATTACAGAAGAAAATGTAAAAGGGTATGTAGCTCAGGAAAAACAGGAATTCATTTCGGCTGAAAGCCCCGATGGATTGCTTTTATATGGTACACGTGGCTCTCCCATCAAAGTGAAGACAGTAAATCAGCAGAAGCTGGTTGATTCGGTAAAGAACAATGACCTTGTGTTTGCACTTGGACCAGCAGGAACGGGCAAAACATACATATCCGTTGCGATGGCAGTACGAGCCCTTAAGAACAAACAGGTGAAGAAAATTATTATTACTCGACCGGCAGTCGAAGCGGGAGAGAACCTAGGCTTTTTACCTGGGGACCTCAAAGAGAAGATAGATCCGTACTTAAGGCCCATTTATGATGCACTTCATGATATGATCCCTTTTGAGAAACTGGGTTACTATATGGAGCGGGAAATCATTGAAATTGCACCTTTGGCCTACATGCGGGGCAGAACCTTGAATAATGCCTTCATCCTTCTAGATGAAGCACAAAACACTACGCCCATGCAAATGAAAATGTTTCTTACCCGCATGGGCCCCAATTCCAAAATGATCGTAACCGGGGATACATCACAAGTAGACTTGCCACACAATCAGCGGTCTGGATTAAAAGAAGCCGTAAGGATTTTAAATCAGACGGAAGGAATTGGATTTATTGAGTTGTCTGAACGCGACGTCGTGCGTCATCGGTTGGTAAAAGATATCATTGTAGCCTACCAAAAAGGTTTCGAAGAAAAGACTGATTAAATTCAGGTTTCTCCTAAATTAAGGCATGTTTCGTTGGGTGCCATATGCCATGGTTAGAATTACCGCCTTCTTTGTTGGAGGGATTCTTTTGGCGATTTACTACCCATCGCTACTTCAGTTTGAAACGGCCTCAGTACTGGTTGCCATTTTACTGATATGCTATTTTCTTTTCTATGGATTCGTACCTCCCAAAAAAAGAAGTCAGTTTATTGGTATCATTGGGCTAGCCGCGGTATTGGTGGCTGGCTATGTCCACTTGTCGATCTATAAGGATTGGGGAGATGATAGCCACCTCTCAACTTTTCAAAATGAAATTCACTACCACCTGGCCACCATAAAGGACTATCCTGAAGAAAAAGAAAAATCATGGAAGTACAATATTGAATTGAATAAAGTAAGAGATAGCCAAACATGGCATTCTATTAAAGGTACTGCGCTTTTGTACATCAGAAAGGATACGAATCACGCGCCTTATTTCTATGGAGACAAGATACTCGTTAGAGGCAGCCCGCTGGTTTTAGTGCCTCCACAAAATCCACATGAGTTTGATTTTAAAAGATTCCTGAGTTTTAAGAATATTTTTCATCAACAGTTTGCCAAACCTGATGATGTTATTTTCTCAAGTTCAATTGGTCACAAGGATATTAAGTGGTATTCGTTCAAGGCAAGAGAGTGGGCAAGTTCACAACTTGAGAGACACTTGCCGAACAAGCAAGAGCAGGCTATTGCCATGGCGCTTACCCTTGGTGTCAAAGATGGTATTGACAATGATTTGCAGAGTGCCTATGCTGCTAGTGG
>DATCZR010000163.1:0-6846 GCA_036525835.1 Cyclobacteriaceae bacterium | reverse complement strand
AGCACCCGTGGCACGCACAATGAAAAGGGAACTGGCCTGGGTCTCATTCTATGCAAGGAGTTTGTAGAGCGAAATGACGGCAAAATATGGCTAGAAAGCACGGAAGGTGAGGGAAGCTCCTTCTATTTCACTCTTACCCCCTATCATCCATCAACTTAGCCCAGGGAGGCTGTATTTATTCCAACAAAAAATATTTCAAAATTCGCAAATCTTATTGCCAACGTTTTGGTTTACGAGGTTAACCTTCTGCTCCTTTTGTTGATGGGTTGAATTAATAGAATTAACTTTGTGACTTAACTACTTCCTCCTATGAGTGATGCCATTCTTCACGAATGTGGTATAGCCCTAATTCGGTTGCGGAAGCCTCTTTCGTACTACATTGACAAGTACGGACCCAGTTACGGGATGAACAAAATGTACATTTTAATGGAAAAGCAGCACAACCGCGGCCAAGACGGAGCCGGCGTTGCCAACATTAAGATTGATCAAAAACCAGGATTCAGATACATCAGCCGATACAGAAGCATGAAGCCCCAGCCGGTGGCAGAACTCTTTAGAAAAATAGGTAAAAAGTACAGAAAAGCCCAAAAGAAAGGTGGAGAACATTTTATGGATGAGGTTTGGCTGAAGGAGAACTTGGCTTTTAGCGGCGAATTGTGGCTAGGACATCTACGCTATGGAACTCATGGATTTAATAGCATTGAAAATGTTCATCCATTTCTGAGACAGAACAACTGGAGGAGCAGAAATCTGGTAATGGCCGGCAACTTCAACATGACCAATGTCGATGAGCTATTTAACATACTAGTAGGCCTCGGGCAGCACCCTAAGGAGAAAGTGGATACGGTAACAGTAATGGAAAAGATTGGACACTTTTTAGATGAGGAAGTGCAGCTGCTTTTCAGAAAGTACAAGGACAAGTTTACCAGCCAGGAAATCTCGGACATAATAGAGAATGAAATAGATTTGCAACGTGTGCTTAAGCGCGCCTGCAAAGATTTTGATGGCGGCTATACCATGGCGGGACTTACTGGCTCCGGATCAGCCTTCGTGGTGAGAGACCCTTCCGGCATAAGACCTGCTTACTATTATGCAGATGAAGAAGTTGTTGTGGTGGCATCTGAGAAACCGGCAATTAAAACAGCTTTTAATATAGAATACAATCAAATTGAAGAAATAGATCCGGGGCATGGGCTTATCATCACCAAGAGTGGTGACTTCGCACAGTATCCAATTATTAAACAGCTTGAAAAAAAATCTTGCAGTTTCGAAAGAATATATTTTTCAAGAGGGACAGATCCGGAAATTTATCAAGAGAGAAAGAGATTAGGCAAATTGCTGGTTCCTCAAATTTTAAAATCAATAAACTTCGATCTAAAAAACACCATTTTCTCTTACATTCCCAACACGGCAGAAACTTCGTTTCTAGGAATGATGAGCGGTATAGAGGATTTTTTAATCAGCAAACAAAAGGACATCCTCATTGACAAGAAGCCTTCGGTAGATTCTCCGGAAGAAATTCTTTCGTTCAGACCGCGCATTGAAAAAATTGTTTTAAAAGATGCCAAACTCAGAACCTTTATAACCGATGATGCACATAGAGGTGAGATGGTAGCGCATGTGTATGACACTACTTATGAAGTAGTGAACAAAGGCAAGGACACCCTGGTGGTGATTGACGATTCAATTGTGAGAGGCACCACATTGGAGAAAAGCATTTTAAAAATGCTGGATCGACTGAATCCAAAAAAGATTGTGGTGATTTCCTCAGCTCCACAAATACGGTTCCCCGATTGTTATGGAATTGATATGAGTCGGATAGGAGATTTTGTTGCCTTTCGCGCCATGATACAACTGATTAAAGATCAAGGTAAAGATTACTTATTGGGTGAAGTATATGAGCAATGTGTACAGTCTGAACAGGAAGACAATCCACAGAACTATGTAAAAAGGCTTTATGATCAATTTGCCTACGAAGAAGTTTCTGATAAAATCACAGAAATTGTGAGGCCAGAAGGAATGAAAGCCGAATTGCAAGTGGCCTTTCAAACCATAGAAAATCTGCATCGGGCAATCCCCAATCACAGTGGAGACTGGTACTTTACTGGTGACTACCCGACAAAAGGTGGTATGCGCGTAGCTAATAGGGCTTATGTCAATTATATGGAAGGAAAGTTGGTGAGAGCGTACTAGTCTTTCTGTTCTGGAAGGTAAAAATCAAAAACTAATTTCTCCATGCAATTAAAATGTCCTTTAGGACATTTATCGTATCCGATTTTGGAACAGGGTCTGCAATCCAGCTTGTTATTTTCCAGCACTTTGAATTTTGTACGATAAGGATACATGCCAAATAATGGAATGGTATTCCCCCAAATACTGAAAACTTCTCTTTTAAAGGCCGCGGCAATGTGCATCAAGCCCGTGTCATGAGAAAAAACATAATCAGCTTTTTTCACAAGACTGGCCGATTGATTGAGGTTATACTTACCGCACGCATTGTAAATGATCGTCCGCTTATTTAGGTTCGTCTGAATTTCTCCTTCGTTGATTTCCGATTCATTGTTCACATTAAAAAAACGCTCAATCTTTTCCGCTGCATCTATATCTTCCTTTCCACCCAACAGGATGATGGGGCGATTTATCTTATCACATAATTCGATTATTCTTCTCACGGGCAGTTTTTTAGTGGCATGTTGCCCTCCAATGGCAAAGGCAACAAATCCCTTTCGATGCGTTTCCGGAATACAGTCATTAGGAACTTCATCTGACGCTGGAATGAAGTAATCGAGGCCCAAAGAATCGTTCTTAACCTGAAATTGTCGTATCGTATTCAAATACCGATCTACAATATGGATTGAGGGTAACTTGTTTATTTTAAAGTTTACCATCAACCACTTTTCCCAATTCATTTTATTAAAGCTGAAGGACTTCACACCAAGGGCCATTTTTAAAATTCTGGTTCGGAGATTATTGTGCAAATCAATGATGTAGTCAAATTTTTCTGACTTTAGTCTTTTGATTAGTGATTGAAGCTCACCATCAAAAACATGAATCTTATCTACATATGGATTCTCAATGAGCAGTCCACGATACTGAACTTTAGTGGCGTAGTGAATTTCCGCATTGTCAAGTTGCGTTTTTAGCACCCTCACAACCGGGGTGGTAAGTACTATATCTCCAATGGATGAAAATCGAATGATCAATATTTTCATAGAAAGTATAAATGCCTGTCAATCTAACTCAATCCGGGTGAGTAAACAGATAATCCAATAATAAACATTGCATAATAGATCTTAAAACCCAAAATCATACATTGCTAATTGCGATTATTAAAGGAAAATACGAATTGTATTTACTATTTTAGAATTAATTGATTTCAGCACTTAAAATCAAAATAATATAAACAACATGGCTTACTGGTTAATGAAAACGGAACCTGGCACCTATTCCTGGAATGATCTCGTTAAAGATAAAAAAACAATTTGGGATGGGGTACGTAATTTCCAGGCTCGCAACAACATCAAAGCGATGAAAAAAGGTGACCTGGTTTTTATTTATCACTCCGGTGATGGTAAAGAGGTAATGGGAATAGCTAAAATTACCAAAGAACATTTTCCGGATCCAAAAGACAAAGATTGGCCAGCGGTGGAAATAGGTGCAATCAGAAAGCTGAAGCGTCCAGTTACACTGGCCGAGGTGAAAGCAACCAAGAAGTTGGCCAAAATGGTGCTGGTGAAATCTTCGAGGCTTTCAGTTCAACCTGTTACGGAAAGTGAGTTTGATATAGTTATTGAGATGAGTGAAAAAAAATAATGGATTCCATTTTCCAACTTAAATCTGTTGCTATAAATTTCTTCCTGGCAACTCTGCTGTTATCGCTAGGCCTACATGAGGCAGTGGGCCAACTAAAGTTCAGGGATAGATATGAGAAGGAAGTAAAGCCTTTCGATAATGGGTTTACTTTGGTTTCACTTAAAGAAGATGGACTTGCATTAATTCATGAGCAAAACAAATTTCTTTCTGGAAAAAAATTGTGGGAAGTAATCATTCTCGATCCAGAATTGGAAGAGAAATGGCAGTCTGATATTGAAGTGAAATCCACTTTTGGCCTAATTGGCTATGATTATACTGAAAACCACGTTTACTTTCTGTTTCGCGAAGGGGATAAAGATTTCAACAAGTTTAATCTGGTCCAGATTAATATTTCCACTTATGCAATTCAATACTTTGAAATAGATCATGAGTTTTCGTTTCGGGTAACTCATTTTTCTGTAGTAGGCCAAAACGGGATTTTTGGAGGCTACGTGGGCCGTGAACCAACTGTGATACTCTATGAAACTGCTTCTCGGAGTCTAAAAGTTATTCCCGGTTTTTTCCTTAAAGACACTGAACTACTTGACATTCGCGTAAACAACAATTACACTTTTAATACACTTTTAATAGAACGCAATTTATTGGACAAAAGGCATCTGGTGATGAAGACCTTTGATCAATCTGGGGCACTCTTATTAGAAGACTATATAGAACTTGAAAAGGATAAACATATCCTTACGGGCATATCAAGCGGACTCAAAAGAGAGGAACTAATCATTGTTGGTACCTACACTGAGGGCGCTAATAATGTGGGGTTGGGCTTTTATTCGGTAATGGTGGACCCATTTTCAGAACAAAAAATACGCTATACACCTTTCACCAATTTGAATTATTTACTTGGTTATCTTCCAGAAAAAAGGGCAGCCAGAATTAAGTCAAAATCAAAAGAGCGATTGGACTTGGGTAAAAGTCCTGACTACAAGGCACACCTCTTGCCCATTAGAATCTATGAAGCCACAGAAGGGTTTTATTTTTTAACAGAAATGTATGATCCTGCCACTACCAATAACCGACCCTACTGGAATAATTATTATAACAACCCATACTATAGCGGTGGATATTCTCCATACAGCTACAACCCGGCAATGAACAGATATGCGCCAACACCTTACTCCTACAACAATGCCAGCCAGAGCAGCTCCGCCAAGATGCTAGAAGCTGTGCTCACATTATTTGATAGCAATGGTAAATTAATTTGGGATAACAGTTTAAAATTTGATAATATCAAGAAGTATGCCCCTGAACAGTCTTCCGATTTTGTTGTTAAAAACGATTTAATCCTTTCCGTGTATAAAAAGGAAAGGGAATTAATAATTAGCACCGGGTCCATACGGGAAGAACCTGAACTCGACACGCTGAGCATCCCGCTTTCAAACCCAGTAGATGTAATCAGGAACGAGTCTGAAGATGACACAGGAATTAGGTATTGGTATGGAGACAACGTATTCGTTTGGGGGTATCAATCGCTCAGGGATAAGAGCAAGAATGAAGGAGATCAGATTAGGTATGTTTTTTATATCAACAAATTTGAAGCCGAATAACTGGCGCCAGCTTGCTCTGATTGTACTACTGACGTTAACTTCATTTTTATTATATGGTCAGGTTGAGCAAACTGTACGATTTGAGGTTCCCGTTTCTTCTGATGATAATTCCGGGTTTTCCGTTGCCTCAGCAGGTCAGGATGGGTTGATCATTCACAATAGACAGAGCCGGCCTAAATTGGACAAACTTGAAATTATTCAGCTTGACACATCACTATTTGAAATCTGGAGGGGGCAAATCGATGTAGCCAAAGATTTGGAAGAAATACAGTCCATCGTAAAGGATGGCATTCTCTTTATCCTGTTCAGAAGCAAATACTCAAAGTATGCTCATTTCCATATTGCTACTGCCAAGTTAACAAGCACTGAATTCCTGGTTTACCCGGTTAAAAATATCATCCCCTTCAAGCCAGCAAATTTTGTAGTTACGGATCAGGCGGCGCTAATTACCGGGTATTATAATTATCGCCCGCTGGTATTGTACTACAATTTTGCTTCGCAGCAATCCAAAATACTACCTGGCTTTTTTAATGAACCCGGTGAACTTACACAAATTAAGACCAATGTAGATGGAACCATAGATGTAATTGTAAGTACCGATAATTACGAAAAGAAAAAATGCCTATGGCTTCGCAAGTACAGCGCCTCCGGAGAGCTTCTAACCACCACCATTCTTCAACCGGAAGAAAAGAAAAATTTAATTTTTGGCCGATCTATCAAAATAGATAATGATGAAGTAGTGGTGGGGGCTTATGGGAGATTCAAAGAATACTCTCGAGGCATATTTATTGCCAAAATTGATCCAGTTGGAGACTACCAAATCCGATATTATGACTACAGCGAACTTGACCATTTTTTTAACTACATGAAAGCCAAAAAAGTAAGGCGAATTAAAGGCAGAATTGAAAGAAAGAAAATAAAAGGCAAAAAGGCCAAGTTTAATTACCGATTGATTGTGCATGAGGTTGTGCACCTCAACAATGAATATGTCATGTTGGGGGAAGCATTTTATCCTCGCTATGCGTATTCCTATGGACTAAATCAGATGGCCGTATTAATCGGGTATCAATATACCCATGCGGTAGTTATTGGCTTTGATGAAAACGGCGAGCTCACCTGGGATAACAGCTTTGAAATAAATGACGTCATGACGCGCAATCTTGAACAGTTTGTTAAAATACAGCCCTATAAAGATCAGATTGCACTCCAATATGTCTTCAACAATAAAATCAGGAGTAAAATAATCAAAGACTCAGAAATCATTGAAGGAAATGTAATTGATGACATCAAATTAAAATTCAAGGACGACAATTTAAAAGAGTCCAACTTTGAAAACACTAAGCTGGACTATTGGTATGAGGGGCACTTGTTCGTATATGGAATTCAGCAAATCAAGAACTTCAGGGAAATCAGTGTGGATGCGACCCGTAAG
>DATCZR010000162.1:0-3739 GCA_036525835.1 Cyclobacteriaceae bacterium | reverse complement strand
TTTAAAATTTTGAAAGAAACCCTTAATCGCAACAACGATGAGGGAACTGATAGTACTTCAGGTGGTAACACAAAAGTATTAGAAGACGGAGCCGAGACGGCCGAAAAGGAGAATCTGAGTCAATTGGCTGCTCGTCAACTTAAGTATATTACTAATCTTGAGAATGCCTTAATCCGAATCAAAAATGGCACTTACGGGATTTGTTCTGTTACAGGCAAATTGATTCCAAAAGAAAGATTGATTGCAGTGCCTCACACGACACAATCAATTGAGGCTAAAATGATGCAAACCGACTAATTTGAACTTCTTACAAAACCATATTGAAGCGTTAATCTTCTGCTCGCCCGGCCCGGCCAAGCTTGCTGATATTAAAACATGTCTCACGGAGATGTTTAATGCAGATGTTCCTGAAGAGGATATTCAATCTGCCATATTAGAATTGGACGAAAAATATAAATCTGAGGAGTATGCCTTCCAACTTAACAAAGGTGGAGGAGGTTATCAGTTTTTAACAAAACCTGCTTATCAGGCTAGCATCGGCATTATGCTTAAGCAGCAGTCCAAAAAGAGGCTATCAACTTCAGCACTGGAAACACTTTCCATCATTGCTTACAAGCAGCCCATCTCAAAAACTGAAATCGAGAATATCCGAGGTGTTAACTGCGACTATGCGGTACAAAAACTGCTCGACAAAGGTCTGGTTGAAATTAGAGGCAAAGCCGAAACTATTGGCAGGCCAATCCTTTACGGAACGAGTCCAAAATTTATGGAGTATTTTGGCATCAACGATCTGAATGAGTTGCCTACTCCAAAAGATTTTACGGAGGAAGTGAATACCATCGGGGAATCTCCTGACAGTCAATAGAAATCACCAGGCAATCGTGCCTAATTATTAAGCACATGGCACAAAAACGATCCAGTAAAAAAACTTCCTTTGGTAAAAAAACAGCACCAGAGAAAGCTTTTATCAAAAGAGGAAGAAGGTCAAGGAATGAAGATCAGGAGGAAAAACCAAAACGCTCTTCTGGACAAACCTCCAGATTTTCAGCCAGCAAACCTGATCGGTTCGTCAGCGGTAGATTCACTGGAAAGAATTCGAAAAGCGAAGGGGATTCAGAAGACAAGCCTAAAAGAAATTTTCGCAGGTCAAGCTCACCAGAAGGTCCTAGTAGATTTGAGGGAGGAAAATTTGAGAGAAAAGATTTTAGAAAAAAAGAAAGTACAGGAGGACGATTTGAACGACCAGCCGGCCAATCAGGTACTACCGGAAGGCCTTTCAGGAAAAGAAGTGACAGTGATTTTGATAAAAGCCCGGAAAGGTCACCTTCTAAGTTTTCAAAGCGACCCTCATTCAACAAAAGGCCTTCTGATAAACCCTTCTCTAAGGATATAAAAAGGAAAAGTGAAGGCCCTACTAGCGCACCAAGATCAGTTCAATCACTGGGGTTTACTAAAAAAGGAAAAACAACACCAAAGTCTCAACCGGAATACCCGGTACAGGGCACGGAGAATACAGATGGCCTAACCCGCCTGAACAAGCACATCGCCAACAGTGGCATGGGATCGAGACGCGAGGCAGACGAAATGATCAAGAAAGGACTGATCAGTGTCAATGGAGTTACCATCACTGAGATGGGCTTTAAAGTAAAGCAAGGTGATGTTGTCCGTTATGAGGACAAGGTATTAAAGGCTGAAAAACCGGTTTACGTTTTACTCAATAAACCGAAAGGTTTCATTACCACAACAGCCGATCCACAGGAACGGAAAACAGTTATGAATTTGGTAGCCAGCGCCTGCAAAGAGAGACTTTACCCCGTTGGCAGACTGGACCGTAATACTACAGGGCTCCTTTTATTAACTAATGATGGCGATCTTGCCGCCAAGCTCACTCACCCCTCCTTCAATACGAAAAAGATTTACAAAGTAGAGTTGGACAAGCCACTCGCTAAAGCTGATCTTCAAAAGATTCAAGATGGCGTGCGCCTCGAAGAAGGCAATGCCATAGTAGATGACGTAGCCTATATAAGTGATAACAAAAAAGAGGTTGGCATTGAATTACACATCGGCTGGAACCGGGTTGTCAGAAGGATTTTTGAAGCCCTTGAGTATCAGGTGGTGAAACTGGATCGCGTTATTTTTGCCGGACTTGATAAAAAAGATCTTCCTCGAGGTGAATGGCGATTCTTAAAGCCGGAAGAGGTAATCAGGCTGAAGCACTTTAAATAAGTAGAGTGCTATTGCAGCAGGATTAGGGTAAAAGTCGATCCTTGATTAACTTCTGATTCAAGCTCAATCTTTCCGTTGAGTTTCTTTAACGATTTATTGACAATATATAATCCAAGGCCAGAACCTATTGATTTTTCTGCGGCGCGAAAAAACATAGTAAATATTTTGTCTTTCAGCCCCTTAACTCCAATACCATTGTCTATTACATAAATTTTCACCTCGTTATCTTTTGTAACTGCCTTGATAGCAACAAAGGGTTTCTCTTTGTCAAAATCAGCATATTTGATTGAATTCGAGATCCATTGGTTTTCCTACGACAGGTACATGTGAGGTGGCAACGACATTAGCAATATGATGGTACTTTGAGATTGAGTAATTATATTGTCCACGCTAAATCTCATTTTATGACCAAAAAATTAACCCTATGGCTCAGCCTGCTTTTGCTTCCTTTTATCCTTTCTGCACAAGATGAAGTAAAGACAAAAACGGACAGCATCCAAAAAGATAAAAAGAAGAAAGACTTACCACTTGAAGTTGGGCGAAGAATTCCCATTAAGACAAGCGAAGGAACATGGATGTCACTGGATGTAAGTCCAGACGGCAAAACAATTGCGTTTGATTTTCTGGGTGATATTTATACAATGCCTTTTACAGGCGGGAAAGCAACTCCATTTACTTCAGGCATGGCATTTGACTCCCATCCCAAGTTTAGCCCGGACGGAAAAAAAATATTATTCATTTCAGATCGAAGTGGTGGAGAAAATATTTGGTGGTATGCTATAGACAAATCGGATTCACTTCAGGTGAGCAAAGGAAATACAGATCATTATCAATCAGCAGAGTGGACACCAGATGGCGATTATATTGTCGGCTCTCGTGGAACACGAAATTTGAAGCTCTGGCTATTTCACCGCGATGGTGGTGGTGGCGCACAGCTCATAGATAAACCGGATAACCTAAAAGCAGTTGAACCGGCATTTGGGCCAGACAATCGATTCATTTGGTTTGCCCGAAGAACGAACGCATGGAATTATAACGCACAGTTTCCTCAATATCAGCTATCCGTTTATGACCGGGATAACGGAGAATTTGAAACCAAGACCGATCGATACGGGTCTGCCTTTTGCCCTACACTATCATCTGACGCTAAATGGCTCGTTTATGGTACACGTTATAATGACCAGACCGGATTGGTTATAAGAGATCTTAAATCTGGTGTGGAAAAATGGTTAGCTTATCCTGTACAGCATGACGAGCAAGAATCCATTGCTCCATTGGGGGTCTTACCCGCCATGTCATTTACTCCTGACAACAAAGAACTGGTTGCCTCTTATGGCGGAAAGTTTTATCGCATTCCAATTGCAGGTGGAGAAGCCATTAACATTCCATTTCAAATAGAAACTGAATTCTTGCTAGGGCCATCCGTTGAATTCAAATATCCTATTTCAGATGAAAAGGAGATGATCATCACACAAATACGTGATGCTGCTATTTCACCTGACGGCAAACAAAT
>DATCZR010000161.1:0-3110 GCA_036525835.1 Cyclobacteriaceae bacterium | reverse complement strand
GCGGTGACAGAAGGGAAACAAGTAGCAGTGCTTGTTCCAACCACCATTTTGGCAATGCAGCATCAACGGACATTCAGTGAGCGGTTAGGAAGTTTCCCAGTAAAGATCGAGTACATCTCACGTTTCGAAACTGCTCAAGAAATCAAGCGTGTAGTGAAAGAAGTACAAGAGGGAAAAGTAAACATTGTCATAGGTACGCACCGATTGGTAAGCAAAGATGTAATTTTTAATAACCTTGGCATATTGGTGATTGATGAGGAACAAAAGTTTGGCGTTAAAGTAAAGGACAAACTAAAAGAACTGAAAGTAAATGTAGATGTGCTTACTCTCACTGCAACTCCTATTCCTAGAACATTACATTTTTCTTTGATGGGAGCACGCGACCTTAGTATCATTGCTACTCCTCCACCCAATCGTCAACCGGTTACTACTGTGCTGCATACCTATGATGAGACCATCATTCGTGATGCTATTAGCCATGAGCTTCAGCGGGGAGGGCAGGTGTTTTTTGTTCACAATCGGGTAAGCGACATAGAGCAAGTAGCCAATATCATATTCAAACTTGTGCCGGATAGCAGAATTGGAATTGCCCATGGCCAAATGGAGGGCAATCGGTTGGAGAAAGTAATGGTAAAGTTTATAGAAGGAGAGTATGATGTGTTGGTGTCTACCAATATCATAGAGTCCGGTTTGGATATTCCAAATGCCAATACCATTATCATTAATCAAGCACATATGTTTGGCCTTAGCGATTTGCATCAGATGCGTGGCCGCGTAGGCCGATCAAACAAAAAAGCGTTTTGCTATTTGCTAACGCCTCCCACTTCAATTTTATCAGCAGACTCCCGCAAGAGACTTTCCGCGTTAGAGGAATTTTCTGATTTGGGTGATGGATTCAAAGTAGCAATGCGCGATCTTGACATAAGAGGTGCTGGAAATCTATTGGGTGCCGAACAAACCGGTTTTATCAATGACCTGGGCTTCGAAACGTATCATAAAATCTTGGATGATGCCATCCAGGAGTTAAAAGAAACAGATTTCAAAGATCTATTCTCAAAGGAACTTTCAGAAAAAGTTAAAATCCTCGTACAGGATTGCACGATTGAAACTGATCTTGAAATTCTGATTCCTGATAATTATGTAAGCAATATAAGTGAAAGACTTCAGTTGTATGCCAATTTGGATAATATCAAAGATGAAAAAGCATTATTCAAATTTAGAGATTCACTAAAGGATCGTTTTGGACCAATTCCCGATTCTGTTGAGCAATTAATCAACACAGTTCAATTGCGATGGATCGGGGAAGAACTTGGTTTTGAAAAAATTAACCTGAAGTCCGATAAACTAAAAGCATACTTTATTACCGGCAAGGAAGATTATTTTAAGTCTGAAGTATTTGGAAAAATACTAGCCTTCGTTCAAACTCATCCGAGAAGGTGCCGACTCAAAGATACCACTGGCCGACTAACACTAACCATTGAAGATCTCAAATCAGTTGATACCGCACTTGAGATCCTTCAACCCTTATCCAGTTACAGGCTTAAGTCTGCCAAAGAAATCATATCGACATAAAGATTCAGATGCCTGTAATCCTCAAAAGCATTGATCATTAGTATTTTCCTGTACTCAGAGGAATAGACTACCTCAATATAGAATGATTGTGCATGATATAGATAAGCTTTGCCCTTAGGGAATTCCCTTTGCATAAGGTAGTTGGAGTTACTAGTGACCACATTACATTTTTTGTCGAACGAATACCTTTTGAAATCACTAATCGATGGTGTTTTCATGTTTACGTTGGTTAATCTTCTCAAACATGATTCTCCAATTAAATGGCCAGGCCAAAAAGGACTCAAAACGACCCAAAAAAGCGCTTTTAACTTAACGTCAGCTCCAATAAGGGAATTGTTTTCCCAAAAGGAGAATATATTGTCTGTACAATAAGGTAACTTGCCTCACCGTTCATAGAAGACAGAAAAGGACGGTTTTACTTAGACTAAGGATTTATCAATAAAATCCTTTCTCCTTGGAAAACATCTAATTATCTACATATATTAGCGGTTGCTTTGACTAAGACTATGAATAAAATGAAGTACTACAAGAGTCTACTTTTTTTGGTTGGCGGCTCCCTCATTATTTCATCATGTACTCTTTTGGGAATTGGAGGCGGAGGGGGTAAACCTAGTGCTACCAATCCTGGGCAAATGAGTACGGCCACTGGCCTTGCCTATAATGACGAGGATGCTGGTGGGTTTGAGGTGACTGAATTTGAAGGCCAGCCTGACGCACCAAATACTGTTTTCATTGAGGGTGGTAGAGCCATTATGGGTTCGTTTGAAGAAGACGTAATGTCATACAGAGATAACATTGAAAGAACGGTTTCTGTAGCCTCCTTTTATATGGACGAAACAGAAATTGCGAACATCCACTGGTTGGAATATTTGCACTATTTGGCCAAAGACTCTACACAAGAAGTATATTCAGCTTCTTTGCCTGATACGACTGTTTGGGTAGGTAAGTTGGCTTTTAATGATCCTTATGTGGATCACTATTTAAGATATCCTGGTTTCCGCTACTTCCCTGTTGTTGGAGTAAGTTGGACACAGGCAAATAATTATGCCGTATGGAGAACCACTGCCGTAAACGTTCAGTTGGCACAGGAGTCTGGAGATCAATATGCAGAAACAGATGGACGTATCCCTTTGGAATCAGGTATTGTTATTCCCGCCTATCGTCTTCCCACTGAAGCGGAGTGGGAGTATGCAGCACAAGCCATGCTTGGAACACAATGGTTGGAAGAAATGCAAACACATCAACGCATTTACCCCTGGGATGGTCATGCCTTGCGTAATCCTTATGGCAAACAGATGGGCTTTTTCCTTGCCAACTTCAAACGCGGACGAGGTGATTATGCAGGTATTGCAGGTCGTCTAAACGATGGTGCTTTAATTACGTCATACATTTATGAGTTCCCTCCCAACGATTATGGCCTTTATAATATGGCCGGCAACGTTAGTGAATGGGTAATGGATGTTTATCGTCCAATGTCTTACCAGGATTTCGATGATCTGAACCCTATTAGAAGGGATGGCTTCCTTGATGACGTAGCT
>DATCZR010000160.1:0-8164 GCA_036525835.1 Cyclobacteriaceae bacterium | reverse complement strand
ATGAAGAAATTTATTTCCCATTTATCCTTGAAACAGATGAATTTGGAAATCAGGTACAGTTTAGAAACTATGCAATTTTTCAGGGAGAACTTGAGCAGTATTTAGAAAATGAAGGATTTGACAATTCATTTGAAGCAATTTTCCCTTCAATATTTGAAGTTACAAAATTGTCAACTGGGAATTATTTTGCGATAGGGATGTTCTTTGCGCCAAAGCTATGGCAATCTTTTACTTTAAATTTTCACGTTACATTTTATGCTTTACTTGACCCAAAACTAGCATTATTAAAATGGGGATATTTTAATGATACCGACCTGGAGGCAATTGGTTGGGATGGTATCGGTTGGCCAAACTGGAGAGGATTTTTGACAATAAATAAGCAACGGACAATACATGAAACAGCCTTAGGGACCATTCTATATTTAATGGATGCATCAAATATGGCTAATGGCACGCAGTGTTACTCGGTTTACAAATTTTCTTTATCTGCAGAAATGTTGGATGTCTGGAATTATTGTCCGGATTCGGTTGAATCAGATATTTGGGGTTATCGTGGATCGGGGTGGACCCCAGATGATCAGGGGAATATGGTATCAGCCGTAAGAAGGTGGTATCTTCCCGGTGATGGTATGGAAGACCCTGATATTACACTTCAGGTTTTTAAACAGAATGATGGAAAACTATTAAAGACCGTAAATTATGGTCAGGGTCAATGGGGTTTTCCATGGAATATATTACCAATTGATGATGGTTATGTTATTCAGCATTTTTCAAGTGAATCACTACAATTAGGGAAACAAGGTGATCGTGAAACGTGGGGGGCTTTACTGTTTGTAAATCATGACCTGGACTCTATTCGCAATGTTCATGTAACCACAGCAAATTTTTGTCAGTCAGGGGGACCTTTTATTAAAACTCGAGATGGTGGATTTGTAGCTGCATTTCTCAAAAACAATAATAATAATGCTGATGGAATCCTAATAAAAACTGATAGCCAGGGTAATCCATTATGGCAATATGAAGAACCAGGACGGGCAATAGTCAATATTGTCGAAATGGATGATGGAGGAATAGCTTTTGTAACACGTCGTGAATTTAATGAGGTTGGAAATAGAATAACCCTTGTAAAGCTTACAGCAGATGGAAAATTGTAAAAACATGTTGGTGTCTTTGCTTTGTCGGGTAAAAATTTTGCTGCTCTGCCTGTAGAAGTCAAGTAGTGTGTTAGTACTCAAATGCTGTCAAATGAGCCTTTTACTAAAGTGCTTGTAAGTATCTAATATTCAATGAGTTGTAGAGTGGGCCCTGCTGGGATCGAACCAGCGACCACCTGATTATGAGTCAGGTGCTCTAACCATCTGAGCTAAGGGCCCTAAATAATGAGGTTGCAATTTTAAGGATTTGGCTGATGATTTCACAATCCTATCCAGGGTACTTGCTTATTAGTCTTAGGATGATTTCTGGATATTTCTTTAAGTTCTTGATGTATTCTTGACTTTTCATTTTTTTGATATGCCTTTCAATAGCCAGCGCCTGCTTGTAGGAATTGCAATTTATAACTAAGAAAGTAGTCCAATCATTGGTGCTGGCAGTGTAATGTTAAGATCCATAAAAAGCTGAATTGTGTTTTGTTAGGCGATCCTCAATACTTTCATGAGTTGCACCAACGTAGAATTTATTAATGGAATTACTGAAAAGAATATAACAGGCAGCCACGAGAATCGAGATATGGAGACTAGTTCAGGTGCTCTAACCTCCCGATCCCGATAGCTATCGGGATCGGGAGAGCTAAGGGCCCTAGCAAAGAGGCTGCAATTTTAAGTATTTGAATGCTGATTAACAATCCATGTTATGGATTATGTCCTTTCTCTTTTTTACCCTTTATTCGCAGCTTATTATACAAAGATGCAAGCGAGGGACTTTAAAAATATTATTTTCGATCTGGGTGGAGTCATCATCAATCTGGATGAGCAAAAAACCATCCGGGCATTTGCACAGCTGAGCTCACTTCCGGAGGACACCATCGAAAAAAGCATTTTGCAATTCAAGGAATATCATTTATTCGAGAAAGGCCTTATCCCCCCTGATCAGTTCCGAAATGCCTTGCGGGATAAATTCCAGATTGAGGCTTCAGATGATGAAATCGATCAGTGTATGAATGCCATGCTGCTGGATATTCCAGTCCAGCGGATCAAGCTCATCAAGTCGCTCAATCAGCAGGCCATCTTTCTGCTAAGCAATACCAATCAAATTCACTATACCCGATTCAATCAAATCTTCACTGCAACGACCGGAGAAGAAAGCTTAAATGATTGTTTTAAGAAAGCATACTATTCCCACCTGGTAAAAATGAGGAAGCCGGATAGAGAGATCTATGAATGCATACTCAGGGAAAATGACTTACAGGCAACCGAAACGCTGTTTCTTGACGATAATCTAACTAACTTGGAAGGAGCCCAATCCATAGGTATATCTACTTTTCATGTAAAGCATCCTTCCCAACTTTTTCAACTGTTCCAATGAGTTTTACCCGCAAAGAAATTTTAGTACATACCTCTCTTTTTGTGGTTACGTTCATCACCACCACACTCGCGGGATCTGAATGGACTTATGGCAGATCGATTTTTATGCCCGATTATAGCTGGACTGACTTTTACAATGGCATGTCCTACTCCGTACCCTTTTTATTAATTCTTACCGTTCATGAATTCGGACATTATTTTACAGCCATACATCATCGGGTGAATACCACCCTGCCTTATTTTATTCCACTACCCCCCATCTCTCTCATGTTTGGAACCATGGGTGCGCTAATACGATTGAAAGGTAAGGTAACATCCAAGCTTCATCACTTTGATATTGGCATAGCAGGTCCTTTAGCTGGATTTTTTGTCGCCCTGGGAATCCTGTGGTATGGATTTACCCACTTGCCTCCTCCAGAGCATATTTTTCAATTCCATCCTGAATATGAACAGTATGGCTTGGCTTATGCCAATTTTGTTTATCAGCCTCAGTATCTGGCTGAGCATGCAGGTGTTGACGTGCACATCGGAAAAAATCTGCTTTTTGTTTTCTTTGAAAAAATGATTGCAGACCCCTCCCGCGTGCCTAACGTGCATGAGATTATTCATTATCCCTTTTTATTCGCTGGATTTTTATCACTCGTGTTCACGAGCATCAATTTGCTGCCCATCGGACAATTAGATGGCGGCCATGTAGTGTATGGGTTACTTGGATTTAAAGGACACTATAAGGTGGCTTCTGTTGCGTTTATTCTTTTTTTATTCTACGCTGGATTGGGCTATGTTTCTCCTGCTGAACCAAAGGATACCCTCGTGTGGGAGATCCCCCTGTTCATTGGTTTTCTGTATTTCTGTCTCATGGGATTAGGATTGTCTAAGACGAACACATTAATTTATGCACTCGGCATATTCGTTTCGCAATACTTGTTGGCCACCCTTTTTCCTGGAATTTCGGGTTATCCAGGATGGTTGTTGTTTGTTTTTATCATCGGTCGCTTTATCGGTGTTAAGCATCCGCAGTCTGAAATAGAGCAACCACTTGATTCCACTCGAGTTATGCTTGGCTGGTTTGCCTTATTTGTTTTCGCAATTTGTTTTGCACCCAATCCTTTGGATTTTGTGGTTACGGCCGGCCAACCATAAGGCGATGTGTTGATATGCCGTGGGCACCGTGAAGGCGCAATAAGTAAAGTCCTGGAGAAGGATTGCCGATGGCTACCTCTTTACCTCGAGAAGAATGGATTGTAGTAAAATCGATCGGCTGACCTGTAATAGTATAAATTTCTACACGCTCAACTTCGCCCGTCACGGTAAAATGGCCATCCGTGGGATTTGGAAAATAATCAGGGGTATTTGCTGGTTGCTCTTCCAGCCCGGTAATGGTGCCGGTAAACTTTCCGAAAACGGGACGAATCATCAAACTTCCCGTCAAATTTACATTGGGTTCCCAGGCTCCGTTCAAATTAAAAAATATTTTATCCCCTGAATTGGTATTCTTATCAAGGCCAATAGCAAGCACAGATGAGGCGGATTGCTTCCAGCCTATGTAAAATTGATCTTTAACGCCAATGAAGCGACTTAGCTTAAACCTCCAAAAATTATTATGACTGGATCGCTGCACTTTAACTGTTTCTAAATGCAAAAAAGAACCCGGGTCTCCGGTAAGGTCTTTCAGAATTTGAATTTGAACGGATTGGTCCAGGTTCTCGCCAAAATTCGGAAAATATAAATCCAGTGACACAATCGTGTCGGGCTTAATGGTTTTCATGTCAAATCGATAAGCCAATAAAGCGCCAGGCTGATTGAGAGCGGCCCCGAACTCTGCCGTGCCGTCATCGTATGCATAAAAGTTATCCAAAATAAATTCTGCGCGCGTGGTGTCATTGTGACGGAAATCAATCGGTGCATATTTTACGGCATTGTAATCGCCCAATGGATCGGCAGCAGACGGCACCACATTGTCACCGGAATTGATCCATAATTTCATTCTAATATGAGCGGCAGAATCCACAACGGCCAGATCAGATAAATCGGGCAAAGTTTGGATGGGTGTTTTCCTGAATTCCAATGGCTGCAAGGGATTGCCAATGGAAGTAGCATTATCAAGCTGGTGGGTGTAAATATTTTCTGTATTGTTTCGATAGATAAAAACGGAATCTTGCGAATCGTAATTGATGGGTTGTACATCACTGTCATTTGCGTTTCCAGGAATAAACTCCAGATTATGCATGGACAGCAGGGGAGGTGTGAGATTCCCTGCAGGATTTTCCATGAAGTGATCAAGCGGCATGGAGTAATACTCTTTAAGCATGGAAGTCAGCGGCAGATTGATGGTTCGATCTGGGTAGCTGGTGTCGCTGGCATTTCTTCCCTTATTGAGATATACATAATCAATGTTCCAGGTATCATAAGGTCCGGATAACCTTCCGTAACTCAGTATGTTGAATTGAAACTGATTATGAAAGAATTCATCGCCGCTTACAGGAATTAAGCGTTGCACAAAAACAGTGGGATCAAAAGAGCCATCGTTTTCTAGGGTGAGTACGTTGATCCATACTCCAGCTGAATTTCTGAAGAGTACACGAAGTTGATCGCCAGGATCCGGAGGTTCTCCATTTCCTCTGAATTGAAAGAAAAAACTGAGATAAACTGTATTGCGCTCACCTACAGGCACCTGATCTAATGCAATGGGTCGTGAAACAAGGCTATCACCAATGCCCTTTGCCAGCACATCATTTACATCATAGGGCGCGCCAAACGCATTTAAACCATCAAATGTGGCAACACCAAGCGATGGTGCATTGATTCCCAATCCCTGACTTACCGAAACAGCTTTGCTGTTTTCCCACAGCGTGTCATGTGGAAATCCAGGATTATTTGTAAACGAGAAGTCGTCCCAAAAGGGAAGAGGCATGGGCGCTAATGCCTGGGTACGACCATTTTGATGGGATTTACCAGTTGTCTCCGCGGGCAGCGGAAGAATGGTGAATTGAGGAAAGGCCGCAGCACTGCACAGAACAACAAGCGTGACAACCAGACCTGCGTTTTTATAACTCATCCGTCTCCGGTTCTTCTTGTTCTTCATCTGGCTCTTTATATCCGGGAGGTGCCAGCCAAAGATCTACGGGGTCACCAACCCTAACCTGTTCATTCACTTCAGGATATTGTTTGTAAACGACCGGAGAAGTGCCGGTAGTATCCACTCCAGCAGGGATTTCGACATTACCCAAATGCAAATTCCATCCTTGAATTTTAAACAGAGCAGTTTCATAACTATCTCCAATAAGCCTGCCGATTCTGAAATCCGACTTGCCATTTCCATCACCAACTACCAGGTCAATGACAGCGCCCTTGGGTACACGTGTGCCGGCCTCAATGGGCTTGCCCATGTACCTCATTTCTTTTACCAAATTTAAAAATGGAGATGGCTCTAATATGATGTGACCTCTGCGTAATTCGTTGCTCTTCAAAACAACCTCTGCATTTATCCGCGAACGATCTACCAACTCCGGCATGGGTACCGTAGGTGGTGTTACTCGATTCACCGTAACATAAATCTTTCTATTCTCTTTCACTTTTGATCCGGGTTTAGGAAACTGTTGGAGAACAGTGAGGGGTGGATAGTCTTCTGAGTAGGATGAATCGTTCATCTCATATCGCAAATCATGGCGGGATAAAAATTCATCAATCTTCTCTAACTGCATTCCTTCAAGATCCGGAACGGTAATGGTTTCACCATGATTCGTAGTGCTGGGTAAAAAAATATAGAAGTAGAAAATGGAAAGAAATGCAACCAGACCAACGGCAATGGACAAGTGCACCAAAAGAGAGCCCAAGGAATTGGAAAGTTTGGGAAACTTAAATTTCATTCTCCTGAATTTAAAATTTTAATGAAGACTGATATTCTTTCTGAATTCGCTTCGATCCACGATGCCGTTCCATGCCAAGCTCAATTAGTTTTGAGATCAGGTTGGTAAATGAAATACCTCTTTCTTTCCACATCATGGGGTACATGCTTGAATTGGTAAACCCGGGGATGGTATTGATTTCATTCACAAATACTTTACCTGATTCGCTGAGGAAAAGATCAACCCTGGCAAAATCTTCACATTGTAATTGCTGATACGCTTTAATAGATAAATCACGAATGAGGTCACTGGTAGCCTTGTCCAGTTTGGCTGGCACATCAATCCTCACCGCATCGCCATCTACATACTTGGCGTCAAAGGTATAAAATTCGTACTTGGCACTGATGACGATTTCACCTGGTAGCGATGCCTCAGGTGGATTATTGCCAAGTATAGCGCATTCAATTTCTCTCCCCTTCACATATTCTTCCACCAGCACACAGTCATCGTATCGAAACGAATCTTCGATGGCAGTTTTAAATTCACTTGCTGAGTTCACTTTGGAAACACCCACGGAAGAACCGAGATTGGCAGCTTTGACCATACAGGGTAAACCAATGCTCTTTTTTATTTTACCGAAGTCAATTTCATTTTTTTGCTCATGCCTGAAGTAGACAAATCGGGTAACCGGTATACCGGCCTGCTCCATCAATTGCTTCGCTACCAGTTTACTCATAGAAATAGCAGATCCCAACACACCAGTTCCTACCATGGGAATGTCCATCGCTTTTAATAGACCCTGAATACTTCCATCTTCACCGTCTGTACCATGCAGTACAGGGAAAGCAATATCCAAAGAGAATTTTTTTCCTGTCCCATCCTCGAATAGGTGCCTGGTTCCATCCAGGTGCAGCTTGAGCTGGCTGCCTCCCTCGATATCCTTATGAACACCATTGGTGGAAAACCAAACGCCTTTCGATGAAATGCCTATGCAATAGGGCTCGAAAATATCTTTATTGATATAGCTCTCAATATTGCGTGCTGAATTGATCGATACCCCGTGCTCTACCGATCGACCACCATAGAGAATACCAACTTTTAATTTCGTCATGAATTGAATTCAACTTCAAATATGCCCAGTATTTAGGTGATTTCCACCAAAAAATAAGCTAAAGTGGAAATTTCGATCAGTGGTTGATAAACACTTTGGTCGACTCAATTTGATTGGCGACTTGAAGCCTGACTAGGTATATCCCGGGCTGTTGATTGGACATGTCAATAGAGTAAGTTTGATTAAGATTATCAGGCAGGAAATTGTCGATAATGATTTGACCCAACATATTATAAACTTGCAATCGAGAAGTTTCTTTTTCTGCCAGATTAAAAGTCACCTTGATTTCATCTGTGGTTATGGTATAAATACTGTACAAAGATGAGGTTTCTGGAGGAGATGGATTATCATCATTATACAATTCGATATTATCCAAATAGATGTTGTTGCCATTGTCATTGGTAGCCACAAAAGCCAATCGCACATTTCGCTGGCCTACCAGATCATTTAAATTTACATATTGTCTTTTCCAGTCAAGGTCGGTGGCAGGAATCCATTCAGATGAACTATTGGCAGACGAAAATTGATTTCCGGTTTGATCAAACTGAGCTTGCGTAAAAGACTCACCTCCATCTGTGGAAGACAGAACTTGGAGTCGATCATTCCCCTTGCCGCTGGACGCGTAGCTCAAGTCGAAAAATACACTGGCTTTTACGCTTTTGGAAAAGTCAAGCACCGGACTC
>DATCZR010000159.1:0-3754 GCA_036525835.1 Cyclobacteriaceae bacterium | reverse complement strand
AATAGATAAGGTCGATCGTCTAACAAATCGACAAAAACCCTGGATCAGCCAAGTAAGGAAGGCGGGAGGTCATTTGCTGGAGCTGATCAATGAAATACTGGATCTGGCACGTATCGAATCAGGCAAAATGATTGTTTCAATGGAAAATATAGATTTAGTTCCTCTTATAGAAGAAGCATTGGTTTTGATTATGCCGATGTCGAAAAAGAGAAACATTAAAATTATAAATATGGTGTCCGTTCCCAGTCTTATGGTCTTTGGAGACCGGGTTCGCATGAAGCAGGTTTTCCTGAACTTATTGTCGAATGCGGTTAAATATAATATCGAGGACGGGATCATTTCTATTTATTATAGAAAAACCTCCGAAGGGAAAATCCGGATCAGTGTCGAGGATTCTGGTCTGGGGGTTCCGAAAGATAGGATTGATAATTTGTTTGAGCCGTTTGAAAGACTGGATGCCGATAGATCAGAAGTGGAAGGAACGGGTATCGGGCTTGCCATCACCCAGCGCTTGGTCGAACAAATGCGGGGGAGCATTATCGTTGAAAGTACTCTGGGTAAAGGCAGTTGTTTTACCCTGGAACTTCTGGCCAGGATTCCCGAAAGAGAGGAGCAGACTTCAGGAGATGCTCCGATTGAGCTTATGCCAAATTCACTGAATTCAGATGAACACCATACCATTTTATATATTGAAGACAATCCCGATAATTTGATTTTGGTCAGACAAGTTTTGAAAACCCGGCCAAATATCCATTTGATTTTCTCAAAGGAAAGCAAGGCAGGAATTGAACTTGCCTTGGCACATCAACCGGACTTGATATTAATGGATATTAATCTCCCGGAAATGGACGGCTTCACAGCCCTGAGAGCTATTCGGGGCTATAATGAAATTTGTTCCATCCCTGTTGTCGCAGTAAGCGCCAATGCCATGAAAGAGGATATTGATCATGGCCTTGAAGCAGGATTTGATTCCTATATCACCAAGCCAATTGATATTTCCCGGTTTCTGGAAGTGGTGGACCGGATGTTAAAACAGAAAAAAAGTGTCTCCTTAAACACCTCTTCATGATTATGAGAACTTATGTTGGAACCTAAAGATTATCTGAAATCTAAGATATTGATTGTTGATGACGAGCCCGGTAACGTCATTCTTCTAGAGCAAATGATGATCCAGGAAGGGTACAACTGTCTTTACAGTACCTCCGATTCTACGCAGTGTATTGACATGTTCGCTGAAGTCCAGCCGGATTTAGTATTACTGGACTTGAATATGCCTCGGATGGATGGATTCGGGGTCATGGCAAAATTAAAGGAAATAGATCCAAAATCTATGGTCCCTATTTTGGTGCTGACAGCATTAACTGACGAGAAAACCAAGCTACATGCCTTGAGGTCGGGAGCCAAGGATTTTTTAAATAAACCCTTTGAGCTGACAGAGGCGAGCCTGCGCATCAAGAATCTTTTGGAGATGCGGTTATTACATCAAAAAGTTCAAATGCACAATCAGATATTGGAGGAGCAAGTTCAAATTCGGACTGCCGAGTTGGAAAGAAGTACAGAAGAATTGACCAATTTTGCTTATATTGCTTCCCACGATCTTCAGGAACCGTTACGGAAGATTATTACGTTTGGGGACCGTCTTGTTGAAAAGTTTGACTCTGCTTTAAACGATACAGGTAAAGATTATATTGTGCGAATGCAAAAGTCCGCGCTTCGCATGAAGGGTTTGATAGACGATCTCTTACATTTCTCCAGAGTCACCATGCGTTCAGCTCCTTTTCAAGAAATTAATTTGAATGAGGTGATATCAGAGGTATTGTCGGATCTTGAAGTTCAGATTGAAAGAACCAAAGGGCGTGTTGAGGTGGATACCCTGCCTAGCATCGAAGGTGGCAAGTTTCAAATGCGCCAATTGTTCCAAAACCTGATTTCTAACGGCCTCAAGTACCATAGCGATGAGGTTGCTCCCGTGATCAAAATAAAATATGCGGGATTCAAAAATGACTTTGAAGAAATTTATATCGAAGATAATGGAAAAGGATTTGACGAAAAGCATCTGGATCGTATTTTTCGTCCCTTTGAGCGTCTTCATGGCCATAATGAGTATGGGGGGACAGGAATGGGGTTGGCAATCTGCCATAAAATAGTCGTACACCATAGAGGAGAGATTACAGCAAAGAGTCAACCAAACCAAGGCGCCACGTTTATCGTAAGACTTCCTTCCAGGCAGAGAAAAGAATGAAAATAAAGAATATTTTGCTGGTAGATGATGGGAAAATATTACTCGAACAGAGTGCCTGATATTAGTCGTTATACCCTTCCTTTCTTCCTGTAAACCCGCCAAGGTAGCTCCAAATTTCAGGACAAACGATATCATCCTCAAGCTTTCAGGTTTGAGGATGATATTTAATATTGTCGGTCGGTATATTGGGTTTTCAAAACCCGATTATAATCATTGAGTCAGGCTTTTCCCCTTTAGCGCTTTCCCTCCTTCAACCATCAAGTTCATGATCTTGAAATAAAAAGACTGTTAGTGTCCATCCCTCTGTATTACCTGTTCGGGTGTGCATTTCATTATGAAACAGTTTGTCCGCTTCTCACGACGCAAAGTGTTTCATATTCGGGACATTGTCTGTCCCTAGGGTACCCGATAGTTTTTGTGATTAAATACTTCAAATAAAACAGTAGCTTATTTCCCATCTAGCTGTGGTATGTAAATTGCAAAATATATAGGTATATGAGCTATGGGGGACCATTTTTTAAACTTACCTTAGGAGGCAGTCAGGTTTTATGAAGTCCGAGTATATATGGCAGATGGCACGTTGAAGAATAAGGTCTCCAGTACCGAATTGAACAACAGGCATTGGCAAAAATATGAAGAGATGGAGGGAGAAATTGGTCTCAATACCACTGGGACGAAACCCGTTTCCGGGTGGGTCAAGGCTAAATTGGACTTGGAATTTTTAACCAATTTGGAAGTCAATCGCTAATATTCCAAGTGCTTACTGTTAGAAAAATATTGGAGAGTTAGGGTGAATCAATTCAGTTGTCCCGATAGTTCTTTTGGGAATGTTTTAGACAGTAAAATTCTTATCGTCGACGACGAAGAAGCCAACATTAAATTATTAGAGTATTTACTTTTGCAGAGCGGATATCATTCGATCCGTTCTACAACGGACTCTAGAGAAGTAGTAAAAATCTATCAGGAATTTTGCCCGGACTTGGTTCTTCTTGATTTTAACATGCCCTATATGGACGGTGTAGAGGTTATGGAAAAACTTCAAGAAACTGATAAGTATACTTATCCTTCCGTTGCAATTATTACTGCAAGCAATAATGATAAAATTAAAATACGGTCTTTGGTTACGGGTGCGTTGGATTATCTTGCCAAACCTTTCAATGCAGTGGAGGTGGCAGCAAGTATAAAAAATATTTTAAATGTCCGTTTGCTTCACAACCGCATCAACCAGCAGAATAAACTGTTAGATCAGAAAATTCGGGAGAGGACCAAGGAATTATCCGATACTCGACTTGAAGTCGTCCAACGATTGAGTCGTGCCGCAGAATACCGGGATAACGAAACCGGAATGCATATTATCCGTATGAGTCGCTATTCATATCTTTTGGCGGAAGCGGTGGGATTATCTATCGATCAATGTGAGCTGTTGCAGCATGCCAGCCCAATGCACGACATTGGTAAAATTGGAATCCCGGATAGTATTTTGCTGAAACCTGAAAAACTAGATGCCTCTGA
>DATCZR010000158.1:0-15138 GCA_036525835.1 Cyclobacteriaceae bacterium | reverse complement strand
TAAGGTTGCCCTGTGTTTAGCGGCTACGACAGCTTTTTCCAGCAAGTTGCCTTTTTCTGTTTTGGCACACTCGGTCAAAGCGCTTAGTGCAGCATCCACTTTACTTTGATCGCGTTCTCTTTTCAGTTTTTGGAGTCGCTCTATTTGTTCCGCTCTAACAGCAGTATTGTCTACTTCACGTATTTCAAAGTCGGGCTTGTCTTCCGTTTTATATTTATTTACGCCAATTATCGTATCTAGGTTGGAGTCAATTCTTGCTTGCTTGGATGCTGCCGCTTCTTCAATTCTCATTTTCGGAATACCACTTTCAATGGCTTTAGTCATTCCTCCCAGCTCCTCCACTTCTTCAATCAGTTTCCATGCTTTAGTTGCCAATTCATCTGTTAAATATTCGAGATAGTAGGATCCGCCCATAGGATCAACGACCTGTGTAATTCCAATTTCATTTTGCAAAAATAATTGTGTGTTTCTCGCTATTTGTGCTGAGTAATCAGTTGGCAAGGCAATGGCTTCATCAAGTGAATTGGAATGAAGTGATTGCGTGCCTCCAAGTACGGCTGCCAATGCTTCAATCGTTGTTCTTGTTACATTGTTATATGGATCCTGTTCAGTTAAACTCCATCCAGAAGTCTGACAATGGGTTCGCAAAGCCATGGACTTGGTATTTTTCGGTTCAAATTGCTGAACAATTTTTGACCAGAGCAGCCTGCCTGCTCTCATTTTTGCCATTTCCATAAAGAGATTGACACCGATACCCCAGAAAAAAGACAGTCGAGGGGCAAAGTCATCAATAGCTATTCTGGCCTTAATGCCCGCTCTTATATATTCCAAACCATCAGCCAAAGTGTACGCTAATTCCAAATGAGCTGGTGCTCCCGCTTCGTGCATGTGGTAGCCGCTGATACTAATTGAATTGAACTTCGGCATGTGTTGTGAGCAATACTCAAAAATGTCAGCGACAATGCGCATGGAAGGTGCCGGTGGATAAATGTAGGTGTTGCGGACCATGAACTCTTTCAAAATATCATTTTGAATAGTGCCACTCAGTTCTGATTTCTCAACTCCTTCTTCCTCAGCCGCCGCTATGTAAAATGCCATGATGGGAATAACTGCTCCATTCATAGTCATTGACACAGACATCTTGTCGAGTGGAATCTGGTCGAAAAGAATCTTCATGTCCAGGATGGAGTCTATAGCTACGCCCGCCTTGCCAACATCTCCGGCTACACGAGGGTGATCCGAGTCATAACCACGATGAGTGGCTAGATCAAATGCGACTGATAACCCTTTTTGTCCTGCTGCTAAATTATTTCGATAAAATTCATTGGATTCTTTGGCTGTAGAAAATCCTGCATACTGTCTGATAGTCCAGGGACGTATCGTGTACATGGAAGCGTAAGGTCCTCGGAGGTAAGGAGGGATACCTGCAGTAAACCCCTTAAGAGGTAATTGAGTGCTAACTTTATCCGAATACACGGGTAAGATTTCTATTTGTTCGGGAGTAATGCCAGGTTTGTGGGCAATGGACTCATGATTGACATGGTCTTCCAGATTGTATGGTATTTTGGAGAAATCTGGTTTCATTTTGCCACCTCCTTTTGGAATTGGGTCCAGGCTTTCTTTGCCATTTGATCTATTAAACTTTCCAGATAATAAGATCCGGCAGTCGCATCAGCAGGTTGGTTCAAATGAGACTCCTCCCGTAATAGGCTAAGGACATTACGACTGATTCGAGATTTTAGCAGATTGCTTTCATCTTCGGGTTCAATGGTAATCAAATCACATCCGCCCAAAATACAACTAATTGCAGCGGTTGTACTTTTAAGCATATTGGCATTAGGTTGATATTTTTCGTTGTTCCAATAGGTAGACAATCCGTGAAGTAAAACGGAAATATTTTCATCTGTAATGGAATAAGCCATGCCTACAAGATCCCATAGCCTGCCAAAGGCCTTCAACTTGGCTATTTCTAAAAAGAAATCCGGTCCAACGCAAAATGAAAATGCCAAATGACGAAATGCCAGATTCTTATCAGCACATAATTCAATGGTTTGAACTCCCATCATAAGTGCTTTTACAATTTCCTCGGTGGCATTCCGTTCGGTTGATAAAATATTTCCCAGCAGTCTAAATTTGTCCCATCCGGCAAATACTTTAAATAAGTCAATCTTATCCGTAGGTAAAGATTGCCAGAATATTCCGCCAACAATTTGAGTTTTGTCAAATCCTTTAGCATTCACCAACGTTGTCAACTGAGGAATGAGGTCTGCGTTATTGTTTTCAACAATAAAATATGAACCGCAGTAAGGTAATTCGATATTATGAAGTAATGTGTTGAGCTGGCAAGGGCCGGAAAGCTTGTATATGACGGCATCGGCTCCGTTGATAAGATGATTAAGCGCGATTTTATTTGCCGATTCTTCATCACCAACGGTTACTAAAGGAGCATTGAGCCATCCTCGTGGTCCGAGCAATGGATCAGATGAAGGTTTATTGAAAAATGGGGTTATACTAAGGGTGTCTGAGGCATCATAATATGGTTTAATGACGAGATTTTGCTTTTTAAGGGACAAGGATTCAATTGGATCCTTGCCACCTAACTCTTTTCGAGCTACTTCATTCCAATTTTTTGAATTGGATGGTGGAAATGATTCAAATGAAAGGGATGCCATTTGGGCTATTTAGTGGAGGCTGAAATTTTTGATTGTTTTTCAATATTGATTCTAAGTTTACACTTATACAATATTTTTAATTTGCTTTTATATTCTTACTCTTTTTTTTCTACAAATCAAGAGTCATTTATGCTTTTTTGTTCTTTAAATTTTTTACACCTTTGTCTCCCTTTCCTTAATTGGAAACCCTGATTAACTCACGTACTTAGATTCTCGCAATGGAAGTTGAATGCGGCACCATTTGGAATGACTGTCTCGAAATAATTCGAAAAGAAGTAGACGAACAAAATTTCAATACTTGGTTTAAGCCAATTGTTCCTTTGCGATCTGATGGTGATGCACTTACGATTCAGGTGCCTTCTCAATTTTTTTATGAATGGCTTGAGGAACACTACGTTCCAGTACTTAGAAAGGCGGTTCATGGAGTACTTGGCTCCGAAGGCCGGTTGGAATACTCCGTAATCGTTGACAGCGGGAACCACCATAACCCTCCATTGATGGTAAATTACCCTAATGGTGCGGGAATGAAGCGTAGTGGTGGAGCTCAAAATCAGAATGGGAACGGAAACCTTGAAAATTACTCTCCTTTTAGCTTCAAGGCACTTGATCCTCGCACTGTAAATTCAAGGCTTAACCCTAGTTATAGCTTTGACAACTTCGTAGAAGGTGATTGTAATAGATTAGCACGTTCAGCCGGACTGGCCGTGGCCAAAAAGCCTGGAGTTACTTCATTTAATCCTTTAATGCTGTATGGAGGAGTTGGGGTAGGCAAAACTCACCTCGTTCAATCTATTGGAAATGAGATTAAGAAGAACTTACCAGATAAGATTGTATTGTATGTAGATCAAAATGATTTTACTAATCAGTTCTTAAACGCACTTCAAAATCATAAACTCCAGGAATTCCAGAATTTCTACTTGCAAGTAGATCTATTGATATTGGATGATGTGCAATTTTTGGCGGGTCGTGAAAAGACCCAGGAAATGTTCTTCCACATTTTCAATCAGTTGCACCAATCTGGGAAGCAAATTATCATGACCAGTGATTGCGCTCCGCGTGACCTCAAGGGCTTTCAGGAGCGCCTATTGTCCCGTTTCAAGTGGGGACTCACCGCTGACTTGCAGGAACCAGATTTTGAAACGAAACTGGCCATCATTCACAACAAGATGGAATCTGATGGGATTGACATACCCACAGAAGTAGCTGAATACCTTGCCTATAGCGTAGATACGAACCTACGCGACATGGAAGGCGTGCTTAATTCACTAATGTTCCATGCCACCTTGCTCAAAAAAGAGATAGATCTTGAATTGGCCAAGGAGGTGTTGAAAAATATTGTTAAAGAAATCCAGTCCGATGTAAGCGTAGACTTCATTCAAAAAACCGTTGCCGACTATTTCAAGGTAAGCTTAGACTCATTAAAGGCAAAGGTGAAAAAACGAGAAATAGTTATTCCACGTCAGGTGGCTATGTATTTCTGTAAGCGATATACTCAGTTAACGCTTGCATTGATTGGTGAAAATTTTGGAGGTCGTGACCATAGCACCGTAATTCATGCCCTTGAATCAGTGGAGGACATGATGAAAGCAGACTCCAACTTCAAAAACTCAGTAGAAGAGCTGAGTAAGAAGCTAAAGTTAAGAATGGTATCCTAACGACTTATTGCAGGTAAAACGAAAGCGGAAGTTCTTGTTTTGAACTAGTGACACCATACAAGATTACCCTCCCTTTATACTTGTTAAAGAAATCGATTACCTCTTGCGGGTCTTTTACTCGTTGTCTGTTAATTGATATAATGGTATAATTTTCGGGGATACCTATCTTTTTGAACAATCCCCCATGGATCTTAAAGGCCTTCACACCATATTCAACCGCTTCAAGTGTTGCTCCTAGAGTCGCGTCACTATAGAACTTCCTTTTAATTAAACTGGTATCACCATCTCTATTGACCAAGGTTAGGGTAGCTATTTTAATTTTATTGTCGCGCAAAAAGTTGACTTCAATCTTGTCGCCAGGAGAATGATGACTTAGCTCTTCTTCAAATTCACTCTTGCTGTTAATTTCAATGTCTCCAAGTTTGATAATGATATCACCCAACTTCATGCCTGCGTTCATGGCAGCTCCATTGCGTTCGAGTTCTGCCAATAGTACACCATTGAAATTTTTTACATTAGTATTCAACTTATATTTTTCCGCGTTTTGAAAATCGTATTCAACTACATCACCACCAAAAAATGGTTTTTGGACAATGCCATATTTCACAAGGTCTTCCACCACCTTTCTGGCTATGTCTATAGGTACTGCAAATGCATAGCCGGTGTAAGATCCAGTACGAGATAGAATGGCCGTATTGATTCCAACTAATTCTCCATTTTTGTTAACCAGCGCTCCGCCACTGTTTCCTGGATTAATAGCGGCATCAGTTTGTATAAATGATTCGATCGGAAATCTATCTTCCACAATGTTAATTCTTCTTCCTTTGGCACTTACAATTCCCGCAGTCACTGTAGAGGATAGCGAAAAGGGATTCCCCACGGCAATCACCCACTCTCCAACTGAAAGATTGGTGGAGCTTCCCAAAGTGATGGAGGGTAATTCAGTTTCTTCAATTTTAAGAACAGCTAAGTCAGTGGAAGGATCAGTACCAATGAGTTCCGCATCATAAACTTTCTTGTTATAAATAACCTGGATTTTTTCTGCAGATTCTACCACATGGTTATTAGTTACTATGTACCCGTCTTGGGTAAAGATGACTCCGGAGCCCGAACTTACTTGTGTTTGAGATCTTCCGTTGAAAAGCATATCCCAATAGGAATAAGAAGATCCGCTTTGTGAAATACTATTAATATAGACAACGCTTGGAATGGCTTTATTGGCGGCATCACTAAAGTCTACATTGTCAAGGCTGGTGATTGCATTAGGATTAACTATAGTCGGCTGATACGCACCTTCTGGTTGGTAGGAGGCCATATCAAATCGCTCGTCTTTCAATTTCGACAGTTCACCCTCTTTCATTTGATAATTGAAGAATGCGTAGGCTCCTGCCAATCCAGCTATAAATCCAATCAATGCAGTTTTAATGGTATTCATAATTATAGTAGTTTCTCGATTTAGAACGTCATACGACCTTTTCAAGTTTCCTTTAATATCCCTCAAAGCAAATATAATCCCAATGTCATGCTCCTGAAGAAATGTCAGCAATCCAGCCAGTCCGGTTAACTTTTTTCTACTTTTACGATTAATGGGATTCCGATCATTTTTAGCCAAACCGTTTGCTTCCATCATTGCTTCTGAGACGAAGCTTTGGTCATCACATCCAGCACGCTATCAAGAGCGCACGATGAACCATATCATCGGCAAAGCGGCAAATACTCAGTTTGGTAATGATCATGGGTTTGGTTCCATTTCTTCGTACGATGAATTTAAGAAGCATATTCCTATTCGAGACTACGAAACACTTAAACCGTACGTGGAATTGGTTTTGGACGGGAAGGCAGATGTATTGTGGCCTGGCAAGCCAGCCTATCTTTCAAAAACATCAGGAACCACTTCGGGTACAAAGTACATCCCGGTTACAAAGGATTCGATTCCCAATCATATCAATAGCGCACGTAACGCCTTGCTAAGTTACGTGCATGAATCAGGCAGAGGAGACTTTTTAGATGGTAAGCTAATTTTTCTTTCAGGCAGTCCTGAATTGGATCAAAAAGGAGGAATAAATACCGGAAGACTTTCTGGTATTGTCAATCATCATGTTCCGGGCTATTTAAGAAGCAACCAACTGCCTTCTTACCCAACCAATTGTATTGAAGATTGGGAAGATAAGCTGGAGAGAATTATTGATGAGACCATTTCGCAAAACATGACCCTCATCTCGGGTATACCACCATGGGTTCAAATGTATTTTGATCGGATTCGGGCACGCACGGGTAAAAAAATAAAAGACGTGTTTCCTGATTTTTCTTTATTTGTTTATGGAGGTGTGAACTTTGAACCCTATCGGGCAAAGCTTTATGAATCAATAGGGAAGAAAGTTGATTCTATTGAGTTATATCCTGCTTCAGAAGGATTTATTGCTTATCAGGATTCGCAACATCAACAAGGGATGTTAATGCTTTTGAATTCTGGAATATTTTTTGAATTCATTCTTGCTGATGAATACTTCAATGACAACCCCACCAGAATTTCTATCGCAGAGGTTGAACTCAATAGGAATTATGCATTGATTATTAACAGCAACGCTGGTTTATGGGGCTATTCGATTGGGGATACTATTAAATTTGTCTCGAAAGATCCGTATCGCATTATTGTGAGTGGACGCATTAAGCATTTTATTTCCGCGTTCGGAGAGCATGTGATAGGTGAGGAGGTAGAGAAGGCTATGAAAGCCACCATGGAGCAATTTCCTCATGTGGAAATTGTCGAGTTTACCGTGGCGCCACAAGTGACGCCTGCAGATGGATTGCCTCATCACGAATGGCTTGTAGAATTTGCACAGCAGCCGGAGGATTTTGAAAGTTTTCAATTAAAGTTGGATGAACATTTGCGAAAGCTTAATGTTTATTACGATGACCTTATTTCCGGAAGTATTCTACGGATACTAAAAATCACCCCTTTAAAAAGAAATGCATTTATCGAGTATATGAAATCGCAAGGAAAATTGGGTGGTCAGAATAAAGTACCCAGACTTTCCAATGACCGTAAAATCGCAGACGAGCTAGGAAAATTTACATTATGACAACAGGCAACCAAAGAAAACGCATCGCCATATTGGGGTCTACGGGAAGTATTGGAACCCAGGCGCTCGAGGTTATTAACGCTCATCCTGATTATCTTGAAGTGGAAGTTTTGACTGCGATGAATAATGCAGATCTGTTGATTGAGCAGTCATTAAAATTCAAACCTAATGCTGTTGTCATTGCCAATGAAGATCATTACAAGAAAGTGCATGATGCACTTGATCCTGCTAACATTAAAGTTTACGCAGGGGCGAATGCTTTGGCTTCAGTCGTGCAGATGGATACCATTGATTTAGTGTTGGCGGCTTTGGTCGGGTATTCCGGGGTACTGTCTACTATGAAAGCCATTGAAGCAGGCAAACCCGTTGCGCTTGCAAATAAAGAAACACTGGTTGTAGCCGGTGAACTCATCACCTCCCTGGCTAAGGAAAAAGGAGTAAATATCTATCCGGTTGACTCAGAACATTCCGCCATTTTTCAGTGCATTTTGGGTGAGTTTCAAAACAGGATCGAGAAAGTTATTCTTACAGCCTCAGGAGGGCCATTTCGCGGCAAGAAAAAAAGCGATCTCGCAAATGTTACCAAGGCGCAGGCACTTAAGCATCCTAACTGGACGATGGGGGCCAAGGTGACTATTGATTCGGCAACACTCATGAATAAGGGCCTTGAGGTGATTGAGGCTAAATGGTTATTTGGACTCAGTCCTAAACAGGTAGAGGTGGTGGTGCATCCCCAATCAATTGTGCATTCGCTTGTTCAATTTGAGGATGGATCGATAAAAGCGCAACTCGGGCTGCCGGACATGCGTTTACCTATCCAATTTGCCATGACTTATCCCGATCGATTATCCAGCAATTTTGAGCGATTTGACTTCACCAAATACCCATCATTGACATTTGAACAGCCCGATACAGAAACTTTTCGTAATCTTGCGCTTGCATTTGAGGCGCTTCGCTTGGGCGGAAATGCGCCTTGTGTGATGAATGCGGCCAATGAGGTGGCTGTGGCGGAATTTTTGAAGGATCGAATTGGTTTTCTAGCTATGTCAGAGATTGTGGAGGGATGCATGCAAAAAATGGATGTAATTGCCAGTCCCACCTATGAAGACTATGTGAACACAGATCGGGAAACAAGGATCAGAGCCGAAGAACTAATAAAAGGTATTGTGTAAAGTTAAAAGGAAAAATGGAAGGAATGATTATGACGGCCCAACTCCTGTTGAGCCTTTCGATATTAATTGCAGTTCATGAGTGGGGCCACTTTATCACGGCTCGGATATTCAACATTCGGGTTGAGAAATTTTATCTTTTTTTCGATTTTCTTTTCCCCATGGCCAATGTGCTTAACTTCTCCCTTTTCAAATATAAAAAAGGAGACACTGAATTTGGTATAGGATGGTTTCCACTGGGCGGTTATGTAAAAATAGCCGGTATGGTGGATGAAAGCATGGACAAGGAGCAGATGAAACAACCCCCTCAGCCATGGGAGTTTCGCGCTAAGCCAGCGTGGCAGCGATTGATAGTTATGTTGGGTGGCATCATCGTGAATGTGATTACAGGAATTCTGATTTTTGTTGGTCTCACTTATTTTCTGGGCGACACTTATATTCCAAAGGAATTTGTCAACAACAATGGAGGAATTGAGGCGCTTGAATTAGCGAAGCAAATCGGCTTTGAAACAGGTGATAAGATTGTGAAGATCAATGGAAAGGAATATGTCGATTTTCAGGATGTAGTAAAGCCGGATGTGTTACTTTCAGAAAACTCGTACTACACCGTACTCAGAGATGATCGAGAAATAGATATTCAAATCCCATCTGACTTCATTGAAAATTTTAACCGGAAAGAAGCAGCCTCCACATTTTTAGTTCCGCGCATACCTGCCATTGTTGGGAGGATATCTGAAAAGACCGATTATGTGAATGAAGACTCGGTCGTGGTGCAGCGGGAAACCATTAGCCACAAAGTGGGTCTCAAGCCCGGAGATAAATTTCTGGCGATTGATGAAACTCCGGTAACCTATCAGGATGAAGTAATCAACTTGGTTAAGTCAGGCCCTCGTGATTCCATTTCTTTTAAAGTACAACGCGGTGCTGAAGTGCTCACATTTCATGAGAGCTTCAAAGGATTTCAGGCCATTGGGTTTTATCCTCAAGGATTAAGCAAGGATAATCTAGCATACGTCAATTACGGATTTGGAGAATCAATTGGCCTGGGCACTGAGCGCGCGTTTGGCGTGATCTTTTTGCAGCTTAAGGCCTTTAAGAAAATTTTCTCAGGAGATATTTCATTTCAAAAATCACTCTCTGGTCCAATCGGGATGGCGCAAGCATTTGGCACCGAATGGGACTGGGAACGTTTTTGGAGAATGACTGGATTGCTCTCAATGGTACTGGCATTCATGAACCTGCTGCCAATACCCGCATTGGACGGTGGGTATGTAGTCTTTCTTCTTTATGAAATGATTAGCGGTCGCGAACCCTCTGAGAAATTCTTTGAGACAGCCTTGAAGATTGGAATGGCTATGCTGTTGGTGCTGATGGTGTTTGTTTTTTACAACGACATTGCCAAGCTGATCACTGGAGGGTAATTTAGTTAGCCTTAAAGATTTCGAATTCAACTCTTCGGTTGAGCTGGCGATCTTTATCAGTAAGCTCTTGCACAATGGGTTTTGAACTTCCATATCCAATGGCATCAATTCGATTATCATCAATACTAAACTCATTGATTAGATAACTCTTGATGGCATCGGCACGATCTTGCGATAGTTTTAGATTTGCTTCTTCCTGTCCAGCAGAATCTGTATGACCTGAAATTCTAATGTTCAGTCGTGGATGATCAATCAAGAAGTTAGCCACCTTATCCAGGTCACGGTGCATGGATACTAAAATATCTGACTTGCCGTTTTCAAACTCCAAAGACTCAAATTCAATTTTGCTTTCAATGGGCTCAGCCTCTCGATCCATTTGCATTTCACCATCTAAAAAAAAGAGCTCTTCGATTCTGAAAAAATCATCTCCCTGAATGATGAGTAGGTAGTTTCGCTTGTTGATCAAATCAAAGTTGAAGGTTCCGTCATCACGCAAGAACAACGGAGCCACTTCAATGCCTTCGTCCAGATCAATGATAGACACAATTCCTTTTAACGGTTCGCCAGTGTGACTGTTTTTTAATGAACCTTTGAGTGCAGTATTGGCTTCCGGCTGAGCACCCATCGGCACAGGGAATGAATACAAGTCCAGGTTATTTAAGTCGTCCTCCACAGACCGGGCATAGTAAAGAGACTTTGATTCTGAGTCTATGGTGAAATAGTATTCACTGCCAGTTCCATTAACCAACGGTCCAATGTTTTTTGGCTCTAGCCAGGCTCCATCGCGGAAGTATGACTTATAGATGTCAAACTCTCCAAAATTCAAAGGGTGACCATTAGAACTAAAATAAAGCACGTTGAATTTGTGGTGAAAAAATGGACTCACTTCACTATTTCTGGTGTTGATAATCGGGCCAGCATTTAATGCTTGCTGCCAATTTCCCTTTTCATCTTTTACAGAATAGTAGATATCAGAAAGACCGAATCCCCCAACGCGGTTAGAAGCAAAATATAATGTGTCACCTGTATGGGTGAGGCTTGGGTGTGAATCCCATCCGGTGCTATTAATTTTGGCACCTAGATTTTTACTTGGTCCCCAAATGCTGTCTTCTTCCAGAGTACTTACGTACAAATCACAATTTCCAAACGAACCCGGTGCATTGCATTTCGAAAAGAAAAGATATTTTCCATCCTGACTCAAGCAAGCCGATCCTTCATTGTAGCTGGTGTTAATGGTTTTGAATTCCTGAGCCTTGCCCCAATATCCGCCTGACATAGTGCGGCTAAAAAATAAATCTTCGTCTACGACACGTTCACCCGCAACATAATGCACGTTTCTTTTTGAGGTAAACAGCAAAATATCATCTACGTTACCTATTGTTGGGCCATAGTCTTCTTTTAGGGAATTGATGTCATCGCCCATATTGATGAGCACTGACTGTGGGGGTCTAAGTGTATCAATTTCTTTTCGTAAGTCTACCAATTGATAGTAAAAGTCAAGTGGCACATAGTATTCTTTCTTTTGTGTTTCAATGGAATCATAGACATGAAACAAGTCCCGAACGTTGATTCCTTGCTGATGATGTTTTAAAATGAGTCTGTACAACAGGATGGCTTCACCCGGTGGTCCATGTGTTTCTGAAAGTTTGGCGAGTTTCCATATCATTGGGGCATTTTTACTGAAGTTCTCTGGGCCAAAACTTCTCACATAACTTTTAAGGGCTACATAAAGCTTTTGATCTAATCTGGCATTGTCGAAGCGTTGAATTTGTTGAAGCTCTTTTCCATGGTTATAAAATGCTGTTTTATTCACATTGGGAAAATTGAATATGTCAGACTGGCTGTAAGTAGTCAGGGAGTCATCTAATGTGACAACTCCAGCATTTTTAAGCTTTTTAGGCCCTTTTTGGCTATAGCAATTAAAACTGATTAGCAGCAGAATGCAGGATATAGCTAGTGATAGGGGTTTTTTCACAGGGATACGCGGCACATTCAATTGGATCTGAAGGCTTAAGTTTACCAAATTTAGATCATAAATAACGTTTTGGCATTGCTATTGACCATACAACCACACAAATTATATTTATTGATTACGAGCTTTTAAGGTGTCAAATTGACACGTTCTACATATATGTTTAAATCTCTCGAGTTATCCCGCATTGTTCAAGAAGATTCTGATGATTTGATCCAAATGATCAATCCGGAACAGGAATCTGATCTTAAGCCAGAAGATTTACCGGATGAATTGGCCATTCTTCCGATCAAAAACACCGTTCTGTTCCCGGGGGTGGTTATTCCTATCACTGTTACCCGACAGAAATCGATTCGGCTGATAAAGAAAGCCTATCAGGGAAACAGAATTGTAGGTGTGATCGCACAGAAAGTAAAAAATGCGGATGATCCAACTGCGGATGATATTTATCGTTTTGGAACAGTTGCCAGAATCATTAAAATGTTGGTGCTGCCAGATGGAAATACAACTATTATTATTCAGGGCAAGAATCGATTTTCGGTTAAGGAATTTTTAAATGAGGACCCTTACCTGACCGCCCGCATTGAATTGCAACCTGAAAACAAAGTGGATGTGAAAAGCCATGAGATGAAGGCGCTCATTCAATCTTTGCAGGATGCCGCGTCAAAAATTTTAAAACTCAATCCTGAAATACCGCAGGAAGCTCAAGTTGCACTAGACAACATTCACAGCACTTCATTCCTTATTCACTTTTTATCATCCAACCTAAACGTGGAGGTAAGTGATAAGCAAAAGATTTTAGAGACCAATAAGGTGCTTGATCGAGGAACCCTATTGCTCAAATACATGCTGAAGGAAATTCAGATGTTGGAGATCAAGTATGAGATTCAAAAGAAGGTGCACACCGACATCGATCAACAACAACGAGATTATTTTCTGCGCCAGCAAATCAGAGTATTGCAGGACGAACTGGGTTTTGATGGACCGGATAAAGAAATCGACAAGTTGCGCGCTAAGGGTAAAGAAAAGAAATGGTCGAAGGAAGCGGCAGCTCACTTTGAAAAGGAGGTGGATAAACTTCAGCGAATCAATCCACAGGCAGCGGAGTTTCCTGTGGCCATGAACTATGTGGAATTTATGCTGGAGCTTCCATGGTCAGAATATACTGAAGATGATTTTGACTTAAAGCGAGCTAAGAAAATATTGGACAAAGATCACTACGGTCTTACCAAGGTTAAGAATAGGATATTGGAATATCTGGCCGTGCTTAAACTCAAGCAAGACATGAAAGGTCCAATTCTTTGTTTGCATGGCCCTCCCGGTGTAGGTAAAACTTCTTTGGGTAAGTCCATCGCAAAATCATTGCAGCGCAACTACACACGGATGTCATTGGGTGGGGTTCATGATGAAGCTGAAATTCGAGGACATCGCAAAACCTATGTGGGTGCCATGCCTGGTAAGATTTTGCAGAATATCAAAAAATCCAAGTCATCTAACCCAGTATTTATATTGGACGAAATTGATAAAGTGAGATCTGATTTTAGAGGTGATCCATCTTCTGCGTTGCTTGAAGTTTTGGACCCAGAGCAAAACAATACTTTCTCAGACAATTACCTTGAAGTTGAGTACGATTTATCAAAAGTGTTGTTCATCGCTACTGCCAACTCGCTGGAAAGTATTCATCCTGCTTTGCGTGATCGTATGGAAGTGATTGACCTGACGGGCTATACTGTGGAGGAGAAGGAGCAAATTGCCAAACGCCACCTGGTGCCCAAACAAATGGCCGAACATGGATTGAAAGTAAAGCAGTTTAAGTTTGAGGAAGGTGCGATAAGAAAAATTATCGAATCCTACACTCGGGAATCAGGAGTTAGAAACTTGGAAAGAAAAATCGGGTCAGTGATTCGCCACATTGCCAAGTCAGTAGCTATGGAGGAGAAGGTGCCTAAAACGGTATCTGCCGACTTTGTAGTGGAGGTATTGGGAGCTGAGATTTTTGATGAAGAACTGTATCAAGATAATGAAACTGCAGGGGTGGTGACGGGGTTGGCGTGGACACAGGTGGGTGGTGATATTTTGTTCGTTGAGTCTAGCCTGAGCAGAGGCAAGGGCGTGTTAACCTTGTCAGGGCAATTGGGTGATGTAATGAAGGAGTCTGCTGTGGCTGCCTTGTCTTACTTGAAATCAAAGGCGGCCACACTGAAGATTGATCACCGCGCATTTCAACAGTATGACCTTCATGTGCATGTGCCCGCTGGAGCCATTCCAAAAGATGGCCCTTCTGCTGGGATAACCATGCTCACTTCACTGGCATCAATATTTACCCAGCGCAAGGTGAAAGCCAAGTTGGCCATGACAGGTGAAATTACGCTAAGAGGAAAAGTATTACCCGTTGGAGGTATCAAGGAAAAAATATTAGCCGCCAAACGAAGTGGCATCAAGGAGATCATTTTGAGTAAAAAGAATAAAAGAGATATAGCTGAAATTGAAAAGAACTACATCCGGGGATTGAAATTTCATTTTGTAGATACTGTTGACGAAGTACTCAAGATTGCTTTGCTGAAAGAGAAAGTGGCTGAATCCCTGCAATTTGAATTTCAAGATATTAAGCTAAACCAATAATGGTGACCCCCATTTTTATTTTTCCAGAATGAATTGGGGTGCCCTGTCATTTGTTTCCGTCATTAAGAAAACAAGCCTTTGTTGTGTTTTCTTGATGTTCATTGTGATGAGTGAAGTGAATGGGCAATCAACCTCAACTTCATTTTCTTCTTTATTGCTTCCCCGTACCGCAGAATTAAATGGATTGGGAAATGTAAACGCATCACGAGCTGACTACAACGTCAATTTCTTTCAAAATAATCCTGCGTTGTCTGGTGATACACTCGATGGCTATGCGTCAGCCAACCATTTATTTTATTTTGCCAATACAGGATTATCAAGCTTTGCCTATCAGCACCATTTCGATAACCTCGGCTCTCTAAGTTTTGGAATTAATCACTTAAGTCTGGGCAGCATTCAGGGGTATGACATTTATGGTAATCCAACGGCAAATTATTATTCGGGAGAGACTACCGTTGCCATTGGCAAATCACATCAAATAAGTCTTTTTCGTTTTGGTGTTAATGTAAAGGGAATTTTTTCCAATCTGGCAGGATATAGAGCA
>DATCZR010000157.1:0-14001 GCA_036525835.1 Cyclobacteriaceae bacterium | reverse complement strand
GTTAACATGATGCTTCGCGCCATCACTTTATTTCTCTTTTTCATTTCCTTCATTGCCTCAGCGCAAAAGGTGGTGCGCAAATACTACGATCCCATGAGGCAACAGCTTCAGGAAGAGTATACCGTTTCCAGTCAGGATAATGAAACCCTGGAAGGACCCTACAAGCGCTATTATGCCAATGGCAACGTGGAAATGGAGGGCACTTATTCAGGTGGTTATCGTTCAGGACTTTTTCTGGAATATAATGAAGAAGGCGTGCTCCTGCGCAAGATCAACTACCTGAACGGCAAAAGGCATGGCGCGGTAGAAGTGTATGACGATAATGGCATACCCATACAGCGCGCCTTTTATCAAAACAATTTACTGGTCGACAGCATTCGGTCTTTTTTTGAATCCGGCAACATTAAAAGCGAGTCTTTTTTTGTGAAGGGAAAACCCGATGGTTTGGTTCGGGAATTTTATCCTTCGGGTAGCATTCGCAAAGAAATCATTTACAAAAACAAGAAGCCCAATGGGCTCACTACTACCTATTATGAGAGTGGAGCAAAGGAGACTGAGGCCAACTTCAAAAACGGAGTGCTCACCGATTTTTACAAGACGTATTATCCCAATGGGCAGTTAGAAACTATTTCCACCCTGAATCCCGGAGAAAAGACCGGCAACTTCAAAAACTATGATGAAGAAGGACACCTGCTGCTGGATGCCAATTTTCTGGATAGCAAATTGCACGGACCTAACCTGGCCTACTACCCGGATGGATCGGTACGACACCAATTTCAATTCAGGGAAGGCGCCAAAATCGGGAATAACATTTCCTATTTCCAGAACGGTAAAATAAAAACCCGGGAACAAGTCTCTTTGAATGGACAACTGGTAACGCTGGAAGAATTCAACAGTGAGGGTATACAGTTGACACGGAAGACCTACAAAAAAGAAAAACCGGAGGGTACCTGGATTTATTACGCTGAAGATGGCAAAACTCCACGATTGAAAGAAACCTATGAAAACGGAAAGCTGCAGGGATTGCGCACCACCTACTATCCCAGTGGCAAGAAGTCGTTGGAAGAAACTTATCAGTTCAATTTAATTACAGGTCCAGTAAGAAGTTACTATGAAAATGGCCATGTACGCTGGCAGTGCGAGTACAGGGCCAGCAGGCAACATGGGGTATACACCAGCTTCTACAGTTCGGGTATGATGAAGGAACAGGGGGAATACATCGCTGACAAGAAGCACAAGGATTGGGTGGCGTATGATGAACAAGGGAAGGTGACTAAAACGTATATTTTTAAGGCCGGAATACTCATTGAGGAAAAATAATAGGCCATTTAGGAATTGGGTGTTCCCCTCGCCATTCTTTATTTTGCAGCTCAAGAAACACCCTCATGCAAGCCATCAAAGAAACCCATTTTAAGTTCAAGAACCAGACAGGTTTTTACAGCGGAAAGGTAAGAGACGTTTATTTTTTCGGAGACCGGATGGCTATGGTGGCCACTGATCGGATTTCAGCGTTTGATGTCATTCTGCCCAGGGCCATTCCGGACAAAGGCAGGGTGCTCAACCAAATTGCCGCGTTCAATTTAGCTGCCACGAAAAGTATTGTTCCCAATTGGGTACAATCCACACCGGATCCCAATGTGACCATCGGTATTAAGTGTGACACCTTTCCCGTGGAGATGGTGGTACGTGGATATCTGGCAGGACATGCGTGGAGAGAGTACCGCAGCGGCAAGCGCAAGTTATGCGGAGTAGACATGCCAGAGGGGTTAAAAGAAAATGACCAATTTCCACAGCCCATTATCACGCCCACTACCAAAGCTAAAGTGGGTCACGATGAAGACATCTCCCGCGAAGCAATTCTAAGCCGTGGACTGGTAGCGGAGGCAGCGTATAAGATGCTGGAGGATTACGCGCTGGCGCTTTACGCCAAAGGGGTAGCGCTGGCAGCTGAACGAAATCTGATATTGGTGGATACGAAGTACGAATTCGGAAAACACAATGGCACCATTTATCTCATTGACGAAATACATACGCCTGACTCCTCGCGCTATTTTTATCAGGAGGGCTATGCCGAGCGGCAGCGAAAGGGAGAGCCCCAAAAGCAGTTGTCCAAAGAATTTGTTCGTCAGTGGCTCATCGAAAATGGATTTCAAGGCAAGGACGGCCAGCAAGTACCTGAAATGACGGATGAGATCGTTCATTCTATTTCTGATCGTTACAAAGAGTTATATCAGCAAATGACTGGAAAAATGCTGGAACCCATCCATTACGACTCTCTTTTGGAACGAATTGAGCAGAGCATCGTTAATTCCATAAATTAAGCTATTTTTGGCCTTTGACTATTGAAATATGAAGTACACCATTGATAAACAAGAGAAATACTGCCTGCTGAGTCTTCATGAAGAGAAGATGGACTCCAGCATTGCACCCAACTTGAAATCTCAAATGATTACCCTGCAGGCTGAAGGTGTGCGGAATATAATTCTGGATTTAACAGACGTAAAATATACCGATTCATCAGGGCTCAGTGCTTTGCTAGTCGGCAATCGGATATTTCAGGAATACGGAGGTGTTTTCGTTTTGGCCAAGTTATCTGAGCACACCACGAAACTGATCAAGATTTCGCAACTGGACAGTGTGTTTCATATCCTCCCCTCAGTGGAAGAGGCTGTAGATGCCGTTTTCATGCATGAAATCGAAAAAGACATGAAGGATGACGAATCATCTTAAAAAGAATATTGAATTCATTAATCAAATCCCAGCCATTCCGTTGGGATTTGTTATTACTACCAACCTGTGTCATTACAACTGACTATCCTTGGTTCCAGCGGAGCGATGCCCGCGTATGGAAGATTTCCCTCTTCCCAATACCTGAGCATAGAAAACCATCACTTTCTCATTGACTGTGGTGAGGGCACCCAAATGCAAATCAAGCGTTATTCCATTCCGGCTCACAAGATTGATCGCATTTTCATCAGCCACTTGCATGGCGATCATTATCTGGGAATCACGGGGTTGCTATTCAGCATGCACTTGCAAAAAAGGACCAACGACCTTCATCTATACAGCCAACCCGGATTGGATGAAATCATCACCCTTCAGCTCAAGCATGCCAGGTCTTCGCTGAACTACAAGGTAATTTTTCATCGCATCCCTGAAACTGCATCAACGTGCCTATTTGAAGACGAAAAACTGAGCGTTTTTACTATTCCGCTAACCCATAAAGTGCCTACCACCGGGTTCCTCTTTATTGAAAAAGCGAAACCGAGAAGGATAAACAAAGCCGTCTTGCCGGAAGGAATTCTTTTGGAACATATTGCTCAATTGAAGCAAGGTCGCGATGTGCTCAACCCGGATGGCAGTGTCTTGTATAAAAATGAAGCGTATACATTGTCGCCTAAACACTCTTATTCATATGCCTATTGTTCTGATACCTTATATGATGAAAAGATTGTAGCGCAGATAACCGGAGTTGATTTACTTTATCATGAGGCCACCTTTATGACTGAGCACAGAGATAAGGCAGCCATCACCTTACATAGTACTGCGCAGCAAGCGGCACTTATTGCCAGGCAAGCCAACGTGAAGCAACTTTTGTTAGGCCATTTTTCTGCCCGATACAAGGAGCTGGATTTATTGCTTGCAGAAGCTGTTGCCGAATTTAAAAATTGCCGACTTGCCAATGAAGGCGAAACCATTGATCTTGCAGGCCTATGAGTGTTGAGTTAACGCGCAAGAAAAATAATTTATTCATCATCCTCAGCGGCATCTTTCTCACCAATGCGCTGATCGCAGAAATGATTGGTGTCAAGATTTTCTCTGGCGAAGGCGCGTTGGGGTTGGCTCCGGCCCACCTCTACATTCTTGGCTTTACCATGGATTTTAATTTGACGGCAGGTGCCATTATCTGGCCTGTGGTTTTCATTACCAGCGACCTGATCAACGAATATTTCGGGCAGCCCGGAGTGAAACGAATTAGTTATATCACTGCCGCATTAATCGCGTACTCTTTTATTGTCATTTTCTTATCCATGAACCTCCCTCCTGCCGATTGGTGGTTGGACGCCAATGCTTCTGATGCGGAGGGCAATTACTTCAATATCGATTTTGCTTTCAATAAAATATTTGGTCAAGGACAAAGAATTATCATAGGCTCATTAACTGCCTTTCTTATTGGCCAATTGGTGGATGTATTTATTTTTCAAAAACTGAGGAAAATAACCGGAGCCAACAAGTTATGGTTAAGGGCGACAGGGTCTACCCTTGTCTCTCAGCTGGTGGATAGCTTTGTTGTGCTCTTCATCGCATTTGCCGGAATCTTCACGACCTCCCAACTGATAGCCATTGGCATCACCAATTACATTTACAAATTTGTAGTTGCCATTCTGTTAACACCGCTTATTTATGGCGGCCATTATTTGATCGACAACTATTTGGGCAAGGAGCATGCGGTGCGTATCTCCGATGAAGCCAGCAGTCAAAGTCAATCATTTTTTTAATCGACTCCAATTGTCAAGCACAATGCCTGTGGCCACGGCTGCATTGAGTGATTCGGCTCCCTTGACGCCGGGAATGGTAATCCGATGGGTAACTAATTTTTGAATGGAGGGCGAAATGCCGTTGGCTTCATTGCCTATGATAATCAGGCCTCTTGTACCAAAAGTTGTACGGTGAATATTTTCTCCATCCATACAAGTGCCATAGGTGGGTGCCTTTATTTTTGGAATTTGTTCGGCCAGGTTGCAGTAGCCCATTTCCACCCGGGTAAATGATCCCATGGTTGCATTAATTACTTTGGGGTTATAAAAGTCAGCTGTCTGCGCAGAGGCAAATATTTTTCTGATCCCGAACCAATCTGCTGACCGAATGATAGAACCCAGATTGCCCGGATCGCGGATATCGTCCAGCACCAACGCATATTCATCCCCATCCAACTCAGGAATGTGATTTGGTTTTTGTTTGACTACTGCTATTACACTTTCATTTGTCTGAAAAGAACTCAATTGCGCTAATTGAACATCCGAAACCGTAAGCACAGGTGCTTTGACTTTACTTAATTCATCCCGCTTCCTTTCACGGAATGCTTCGGTGGTCACGAGAAGTTCGATCGAAAAGTCAGCGTGCAACACTTCATCCACACCCTTTTCACCATCAACCACAAAACATTGTTCCTGTTTGCGGTATTTCTTTAATTGCAAGGATTTGATGAATTTGGACTGACTCTTACTAATCATATATCGTCTTTGAAGAGGAAAATTAGATATTTTTTAATCTTTAGCTCGTTCTCGATCCTTTTTTCTGGATGTCTTGGCACCCGATACCTCAAGCCAGGCGAAAAACTGCTTTACAAGCAAAGCGTGGAAGGGCCCAAGGGATTTGGCACAGAGGACTTAAAAGATCTTTACATTCAAAAAACCAACCGCAGGTTCCTTGGACTTCCCATCAATAGTCTGGTGTGGATGTATTACACAGGAGAAAGACGATACAAGCCTGAAAAATTTGAAGCGAAGAAAGAAAAAGTTGAAATCAAGTTTAACCGAAAGATTGCCAAAACAACCAACGAAAAAAGAAAATCGACATTACAATATCGCAAGCAGCACAAGATCGATGTACTCAACGGAAAAATGGAAAATGGCAACCTGTTTATGCAATGGGGAGAAAAGGCCGCGGTCTATGACTCGGCCACTGTTGAGCTTACTGCTGAGAAACTGACAGATTACCTGTTTACAGAAGGATACTTTGACGCCAGCACCTCCGTGCGAAAATCGGAGCAAAAGAAACGCGTATCTGTGATTTACACCATCCATCCCAAATCGGCTTACTTCTATGACTCCATCTCCTTTGATATCCCTGACAACAAAATTCGGAGCCTTATAACTCAAAACACCAAGGCCGGTTTAATTAAAAAAGGAGATCAGTTTAACCAGGCTATTTTAAATAACGAAAGAGAACGGATTGACATCCTTCTTAAAGACGAAGGATACTTTGCCTTTAGCCGAGAGTATGTGGAGTATGATATTGACACTGCCTTTGGTGGCATTCATACCATCGCCCTCAGGCTGAATATTGATAATCCAGCCAGGCTTTCTTCGCATAAACAATATCGCATTGACTCCATCATTTTCATTACGGATGCCAGTGCCAAGCCACCCAAAGAGAAAGCAAAAAGGCAGGTAGTTCCATACAGGGATGTTACATACGAATATTTTAAGAATGAGTACAGCAAACGAATCTTAAGTCATCGTATTTTTTTTCATCAGGACAGCTTGTACAGCCGATCCGGAACTATAAACACCCAGCGCCAGCTGGCCAACCTGGGCATGTTCAAGTTTGTGAACATCAACTACGATACCTCGGCCGGAAAGTTTATCGCGAACTTATTTTCCAGTCCGCTGAACAGATACTCGTGGAGCAATGAGGCAGGCCTGACCGTTACCCAGGGATATCCGGGACCCTATTACAACATGAGTTTTTTGAAACGAAATTTATTTGGCGGCATGGAGATTTTTGAGTTGAACGGAAGATTTGGGTTTGAAGGGGTGGCTTCGGCTACTGATGCCGGAAATTTCTACCGAAGCATCGAGGCTGGATTGAATGCTTCAATCACTTTTCCTCAATTTCTTCTGCCCTTGCGTGAAAATGCGCAGTACCGATTTGGAAAGTTGAACCCTAAGACTAAACTATTGGCTGGTTATACCTATTCCAACCGACCTGAATATCTTCGGAAGACGACCACTTTCTCCTATACTTATTCCTGGGAAAGCAAACGAACCACGCAATACTCATTGACGCTGGCCAACCTCAATATCATTCGTTCCTCTTTGGACAGCACCTTTCAGGCCTTGCTGAATGACCTGGGCACCATCCAGGGAAATAATATCAGGTTATCCTTCAATCCATCGTTTGTAAGCAGTATGATTTTCTCCATGACCTGGAATCCGGAGAACTACGGCAACACCACCAGCAATTCCAAGTTCCTGAGGATACAGGCAGAAAGTGGAGGCACCCTATTGAATTTCTATACGCCCGGTTTGGTTGAACGAGAAAACCTGCAACTTTTTAAATACCTCCGCCTCAATGCGGATTATCGATTAAACAGAATCCTGGATCAGAATACCATTTTGGCTTACCGGTTTAATATTGGTATTGGCTGGGCCTACAGTGAAGATAATGTGCTGCCTTATGAAAAATACTTTTTTGTAGGAGGCAGCAATAGCGTGCGGGCCTGGCGGCCGCGCAGACTGGGTATAGGTTCTGCGCCTCCGCAGCTTAGTGGCGATTCCTCACAGGATGGTTTATTTGATTATAGTTTTGAAAAACCCGGCGATATATTAGTGGAAGGCAGTGTAGAACTTAGAAAAAAATTATTCGGATTTGTTAACGGAGCTATATTTATTGATTGGGGTAATGTTTGGTCTTTCAACGAAACCCAGCTAGGGTCAAGTACTGCAGGACCCACGCAAGCCAGTTGGACGGGCAACACTCAATTTAAATTTGACCATTTCTACAATGAGATCGCTATTGGAACCGGCTTTGGTTTGCGATTTGACTTTTCCTTTCTCGTACTTCGATTTGATGTGGGTATGAAAGTGCGAGATCCGGCACGAGCAGCCGGAGATCGATTTGTACTGAACAAAGTTAAATTTTTCCGGCCCTTTGGCGTGGACAAGGAGCCTGTGATTTTCAATATCGGAATTGGATATCCGTTTTAACGGATCAGGCGATACTGGCCTCTGAATTAGGGCTTAGAATGCCAACAGTTTTTCAATTTCCAGCTTTACCTTTTCGGCATCAGGTAACATTTCCTTTTCCAAATCTACATTTAGCGGAACTGCGGGCAGGTTAGCCGCACCATACGTCCAGACCGGCGCATCCAAATAGGTAAAACATTCTTTTGAAATTCTTCCAGCCAGGGATTCTGCAAATGAATTGAGCAGCGGCTCTTCGGTCAACACGAATGCGCGTCCATTCAGCTTGACGGATTTCGTTATGGCTTCCCAATCAATCGGATTCAACGTTCGTAAATCAAGAATTTCAATCTTTCCGGGGAATGACCTGGAAGCCTCTTTTGCCCAATACACGCCCATGCCGTACGTAATGATGACGGCACTCTCTCCGGACTCCATTCGTTGCTCATCCGCTTCCTGCACTTTGCTGGCTTGGCCCAATGGAATGATGTAGTCCTTGTCAGGCTCAATGGTTTTGGCGTCCAGCGTGCCGGGCACTTTGCTCCAGTACAATCCTTTGTGTTCCAATAATACCACTGGGTTAGGATCATAGAATGATGCCTTCAACAGCCCTTTCATATCGGCCGCGTTGGATGGATAGACAACTTTAATACCCCTGATATTTAATAATGTTGATTCCACGCTGCCCGAATGATAAGGACCACCTCCTCCATAGGCACCGATGGGCACCCGAATGAGAGATTGGATGGGGAATTTGCCTTTAGTGATATAACAACTCTTGGATAGTTCTTCCACTAATTGATTGATACCTGGCCAGATGTAGTCGGCAAATTGAATCTCTACGATGGGTTTTGCGCCAACGGCAGACATGCCGGCAGTGGACCCCACTATGTAAGCCTCCTGAATGGGTGTGTTGAAAACCCGGTCGTCACCATATTTCTGTGCGAGCGTTGCTGCTTCTCTAAATACGCCTCCTAGCCTTTTCCCTACATCCTGTCCATAGAGCAGTGCTTCAGGATGTTGTTTTAAAATTTCGTCTACGGCATGTAATGCCGCATCCACCATGGTTACTTTCCCGGCACGCTTGGGACTGCGATTACCTTTTTCTGTTGTGACAGGCGTAGGCGCAAATTCATGCGAATCAAAATCATCAATATCCGGATCCGCTGCGTGCAGGGCTTTTTGATACTCCTTGGCCACCAGGGCTTCCGTTTTGTTTTTTATTTTATCCAGTTCTTTCCTGGTAAAGCCCTCCTTGATCAGATAGCTGTCAAACTTGATGAGCGGATCTTCCCTTTCATGCCTGGCCAGGTCATCACCGCGATACCATTCTTTTCTCACCCCGGATGTATGATGTCCCAGTAAGGGGCACCATGCATGGACCAGGATTGGTGATCTGGTATTTCGCACATACTCCATGGCCTTCATCATGCCTTGGTAACTTTCTTCAAACCTGGAACCATCCACTCTCATCCGTTCCAGCCCCTTGAATCCGGCTGCGTATTCGTAGGCATCCATGGCACGCATTTCATCTCCCGAAGCAGAGATACCCCAATCGTTATCCTGAATGAGATACACGATCGGCAATTTCTTAAGTACTGCCATTTGAAAAGCCTCGGCCACCTCACCCTCCGTAACGGAACCGTCACCCAACGAACACAGCACAACAGGTTTATTCTTTCCTTTCAATAATTTTTGAGATTCGAGGTAAGACAGGCCATGTGCCATGCCTGTTGCAGGTATCGCCTGCATACCCGTAGCCGAGCTTTGATGTGGAATGGTTGGAAAGCCTTTGCGTTTGATAGCCGGGTGACCATAATAGGTTCGGCCTCCCGAGAAGGGATCGTCTTTCTTTGCCATTAGCTGCAGCATGAGTTCATAAGGTTGCATTCCCAGGGAAAGCAAAATGGACTCATCGCGATAATATAAAGAGGCGAAATCAAAATCTTTCAATTGCATTCCAGCTGCAATTTGAATGGCCTCATGGCCGCGTGAGGTGCTGTGCACATACTTACTGCATACCTCCTTGTTCTCATCGTAACCAATGGCCATGTGTCGTGCAGTCCACATCAGCTCATAGGCGCGCCATAAGGTTTCCTTACTTATGTTTAACTTTTTTCCTGATTTCTTTGCCATTACTTCCATCATCTCAATAACACGTATTGAATTCATAAAGATACCACTTTTTGACACTCAGGCTACGATGTATTTCAATGCTCCTTTGAATTGCATGGGCATCAATTGGAAACAATCCGGTTCCATTTGAGGAGCCGAAAGAATTGCTCAAAAAGCACATTGACCTTATCGCGGACTACCGGATCATCAATCGGATTTCAAATTTGACTCGTGTGATTGCACATGAAGAAGAGAAGCCAATAAGTGGAGAAGAAACCATCGCATGGAGCTTAAAAAAAGCTGGCGTGAAAGGAGTCGGCCTAATCCTCCTCCAGGAAATGGTGCAGTTTGATTTTACCAGTAAGAAAGGATTTGAAGCCGTTTATGAGTTTGACATCAAGCGCTTTTAGTTCCAAAAGCGAGGCTAAAAAATGGATAGAATCTGAAAACGAAAAAACCGTCTGATTTTTCACCAGCAAACCCTTTTAAACCGCCTTTTAGCAAAAAATACTGACACGAATTATCTATTTCACGTAATTGTAATCGATTCACCAACTTCTCCACCATGAAAAATATTTTGCTCGCTCTGCTTATTATCAGTTCTACGTGTTTCGCACAAAAGGGAAAGAAAGCACCCAGTGAACCTCAGAAAAAAAAGGATGACATTGCCTTATCTGGCTTAACATTCAGAAGCATTGGTCCGGCCGTTACCTCAGGCCGGATTGCTGACTTTGCGGTGAATCCCAAAAATTTTAATGAATACTACGTGGCCACTGCATCCGGTGGTGTATGGAAAACCACCAATGGCGGCACCTCCTATCAACCCATCTTTGATAGCCAGGGGAGCTACTCCATCGGATGCGTGACCATAGATCCATCCAATACGCATATCATTTGGGTAGGCTCAGGGGAAAATAACAATCAGCGAAGCGTGGCTTATGGAGATGGTGTTTATAAATCTGAAGATGGTGGTTCCAGTTGGAAAAATATGGGGCTAAAAACGTCAGAGCACATCGGAAGAATCATTGTTGATCCATCCAATTCCAATGTAGTGTATGTGGCTGCCATTGGTCCACTGTGGAAGGAAGGTGGTGAAAGAGGCGTCTATAAAACAACCGATGGGGGCCTGTCATGGACACCCGTTTTGAAAATTGATCCATATACGGGGGTGAATGATCTCATCATGGATCCAAGAGATCCTAAAGTACTGTATGCAGCAGCTCATCAGCGCATGCGCAGCGACTATGCCTACATCAGCGGAGGTCCCGGCTCAGGTATTTATAAAACAACTGATGCTGGCAGCACCTGGGAAAAAGTGAACAACGGATTGCCTTCGTCGGATATGGGGCGCATTGGACTGGCCATTTCACCAGCCGATCCCGAATATATTTATGCCATTGTGGAGGCTGCCAAAGATGAAGGGTTTTACCAATCGACCACACGCGGAGCCAAATGGGTTAAGATGAGTGGTCATCAAACCGGTGGCAATTATTATAATGAAGTAATTGCTGACCCTATGGACAAAGACCGTGTCTATACGATGGGATATGCCATTAGCGTAAGTAACGATGGTGGAAAAAATTTCAGTCCGATAGGTGAGGCTTCCAAGCATGTGGACAACCACGCGCTTTGGGTAAACCCCAATGATACGAAGCATATGCGCAACGGCTGTGATGGAGGAATTTATGAAACGTGGGATGGAGCCAAGACCTGGCAGTTTAAATCCAATCTTCCCGTAACGCAGTTTTATAAAGTGGAGGTGGACAACACCGAACCTTTCTACTATGTATACGGTGGAACACAAGACAACTTTAGCTTGGGTGGACCTTCACGTACGCGAAGTGAAAACGGCATCGTCAACGATAATTGGTTTGTAACCCAGGGTGGAGATGGATTTGAAAGCGCCATTGACCCATTCAATACCAACATTGTTTATGCCCAATATCAGCATGGAGGCCTCACCCGCTATGACAAAGCAACCGGCGAGAATACCGGTATTCAACCTCAGGCACGAAAGGGTGAAAAAGAGTACCGATGGAACTGGGATGCCCCCTTGCAAACCAGCGTACATCAACGAGGCAGAATCTATTTTGCTGCCAATAAGGTTTTCAAAAGTGATGACTATGGCAATACCTGGCAAGTGATCAGTGGAGATGTAACGAGAAATCTGGATAGAAATAAATTACCCCTCATGGGTCGGGTTTGGGGCATTGACGCCACAGGAAAAAATAATGGTACCGCATTGTACGGAACGGTAAGTGCTTTGTCGGAGTCGCCCAAAAATGAAAACCTGATCGTAATTGGTACCGATGATGGACTCGTGCAGATCACCACCGATGGTGGGAAAACCTGGAAGAAGACCGAGTCGTTTGCTGGCGCTCCTGCCATGACATACGTTTATCATGTGCTTGCCTCCCAGCATGATGAAAATGTGATTTATGTGACGCTCAACAATCACAAGCGTGGAGACTTTAAGCCATACATTTATAAGAGTACCAACCAAGGTCAAACCTGGTCGCTCACCACAGCCGGGCTTCCTGAACGCGGATCCACTTACAGCGTGGCCGAAGATCATGTGGATGCAAATCTGCTTTTCACTGGTACTGAGTTTGGCGTTCATTACGCCAACGATGGTGGCCTTTCGTGGAAACCATTGAAAGGCGGTCTGCCCACCGTGGCCGTCAGGGATATGGCCATACAGAAAAGAGAAAATGATTTGGCACTGGCTACTTTTGGGAGAAGCTTCTATATACTGGATGATTACTCGCCCCTTCGCCACCTAAAACAACTCGAAGGAAAAGAAGCCTACCTCTTCCCTATTAAGGACAGTTGGATGTACATCCAAAGCACTCCCCTTGGCATTAGAGGCAAAGGATTTCAAGGTGAGTCTTATTACAATGCACCAAACCCTAAAGTCGGCGCCGTGTTCACTTATTATTACCAAGAGGATCTCAAGTCTGAGAAAGACAAAAGAAAGGATGAAGAAAGTAAGTTGGCCAAGGATGGTAAAGATGTTTTTTATCCCACTTATGACAAGTTGAAAGCTGAACAGGATGAAGAATCACCGTACCTGATGTTTACCATTAAGAATGAACAGGGTGTCATCATCCGAAAATTAAAAGCACCGGCCAAGAAGGGCGTCGACCGGATCACCTGGGACTTCAGGTATCCCACTTCCAACCCGGTTGATATCAATCCCAGATCCAATGACAATCCTTTTGCTTCAGATGATGTGGGTCAATTGGCAGCTCCCGGCAATTACACGGTTTCCCTTTCGAAGTATGTGGATGGCGCCTTTACCGAAATAGCCGGTGATGAAAAATTTGTTATCAAGGTATTGCCTGGCACTACCTTACCTGCCACCGACAGGCCGGCTATGGTTGCCTGGCAACGAGAGGCAGCTGAATTGCAACGAAGTCTGCAGGGCAGCGCTGCCATTTTAGGAGATGCCAATCAAAAAGTTAAGTATTTGAGAGCAGCCGTCTTTAGTGTAGCCCAACCCAATCAGAATTTTGTAAAAGATATTTCAGGCCTTGAAGAAAAGTTACGAGAGCTGAATGACCAGCTGTTTGGCGATCGCGTAGCGGACCAATTGGACATTGATCGTGAACCATCCATCATGAGCAGATTATGGAGTGGCATCTATGCCGGCTATAGCAGCACCAGTGAACCCACTTCAACCATGAAAGATCAAATCAAATGGGCGGGTGAGGCGTATGAAACAGTAAGCGCTGAGCTGAAACAGGTAGTCGAAACCACCATTCCCGCCCTTGAGAAAAAATTGGAGGATGCGGGTGCTCCTTACACACCAGGTAGAATGCCAGCGTGGAAGAAAAATTAGAAACAACAAAGCTTATTACTGATAAGGCCCTGGTTCGTGGGGACACGACCATGGAGATAAGGGATAGGGCTCTGGTTCGTGGGGACACGAACCAGGGAGATAAAGTGGTTCGTTAAGACACGAACCACGGAGATAAGTCGGTTCGTGAAGACACGGACCAGGGAGATAAGGCGGTTCGTGGGAACGCGAACCACGGAGATAGGGATGGTTCGTGGGGACACGAACCATGGAGATAAGGCGGTTCGTGGGGACGCGAACCACGGAGATAGGGATGGTTCGTGAGGACACGAACCATGGAGATAGAGATAAGTCGGTTCGTGGGGACACGAACCATGGAGATAGGGATGGTTCGTGGGG
>DATCZR010000156.1:0-10228 GCA_036525835.1 Cyclobacteriaceae bacterium | reverse complement strand
GACTCGAACCCGCGACCTCCTGCGTGACAGGCAGGCATTCTAACCAGCTGAACTACCAGACCATGATTGCCGACCCTAAATCGGTGCGCAAAGATAGAACTTGCCCCAATCTATCCAAAACATGGATTCACAAATGATTTTTTGTTTTAACACTCAATTATGCCAACTACCCTTATCTAAAAATAATATTTTACTTTAGGCGTTCCATGAAGATGCGATGGTTGATTTTTATTTTTTTCTTGCTGCTTCTAAGCGCCTGTGGCCGCCACCATTACCATACGGTGAAAGTGCAAAAGCCTCGCTATCACCATACCTGGTATAAAGATCATAAATGGCACAAGAAAATCCGGGCAGGCAGAATTCGACTGCGCTTGTTCGAAAAACAAGGAACCAAAACGGTTCGCATGAAAGGGTAATTACAGGCCTTTTACTAAAAGCTCCACATTTTTTCTGAAAAAGAATTTCAGGTTACCTATTTGCTGAATATGAGCAGTCACTACTGATCCATAAAATATGGTGGTAAATAAGTTAGTGGTATCTCTGGTGGATGCCGTTTTGGTAATCTCCTTTTTGAAAATAGCTTCAAGAGTAAACTTCTCAAACATCTGATCCACAGACTGAATATCGATTTCACTGATATTTGACTTGTTAGGGAAAAGTAATTTCTTTTCTTCCAGCTTAACCGGAAAGGGTTTGGGAGGCCTTCGTAAATCAGCCAGATAGGCAAAGAGACTCAGGATAATGCCTGGATGAGTTTCACACTCTTCACTTAACTTATCAAACAGATACGTAATACCAGCAATACCTTCTTTTGGCTTTTCACTTAATTCTATCGCTCTCTTCAAACACCAAATACGGAAGTAATAAAGGAGGATATCTTCTTTCTGAGGAAAGTACTTAAACAAAGTAACCTTACTCATTTTAGTCTTTGCGCAAATCTCATCTACATGCAAGTCATCAAAAGACTTCTTGCCAATTAACTTAAGGGTGTGTTCCAGTACCGACAACTTTAGACGAGCGGCTTTTTCCTTCCTTAGACTCATAGTTTTGTTAGTTATGAAATAATACATTTATGCGCACAAACCAAAACGGTATTCTATGAGTCGCCTTTTTATCCTACTACTGGCAGTTGCAATAGTTTCGTGTCAGGAAAAAGAAACAAAACAACCTGTAGTTGGCCTTACCGCAGATAATGCCATGGTCGTATCAGCCCACCCGCTGGCGTCACAAGTTGGGCTTGATGTGCTAACCAAAGGTGGAAATGCGGTTGATGCTTCAATAGCCATACAATTTGCACTTGCGGTGGTTTATCCGACAGCTGGCAACATAGGCGGAGGCGGTTTTATGGTCGCCCGATTCAATGACGGATCTACAGATGCGCTTGATTACCGGGAGGCCGCACCTTCCAAAGCCACTACCAATATGTACATCGGAGAAACGGGTGAAGCCGTACCGCAATTGAGTACGGCAGGTCATTTAGCGAGCGGAGTTCCCGGAACGGTGGCTGGGCTGGAGGCCGCCCACCAAAAATACGGAAAGCTGGAATGGAAACAACTCGTGCAGCCAGCCATCGATCTTGCCACCAATGGATTTACGCTTACAGAAAAAGAAGCACGAGGGCTGAATCGAGTGGCTGAGAACTTCAGTAAATACAATACAGTAATGCCCGATCATTTTTTAAAAGACAATTGGGCAGCCGGTGACTCCATTTGGAATAAAGACCTGGGGCATACGCTTGAACTGATTCGCGATAATGGAAAAGCGGGCTTTTACGAAGGAAATACAGCCGAGAATATTGTGGCAGAAATGGAGCGAGGAAAGGGTTTAATTACAGCTGAAGATTTAAAAGCATATCAAGCCATTTGGAGAACTCCCATAACCAGTGATTATCGTGGCCATAAAATTATCTCTATGCCACCTCCATCTAGCGGAGGTGTTGCGCTTATTCAAATGCTAAAGACGGTAGAGAATTACCCACTCGCTGATTGGGGTTGGAATTCAACTGAATCTGCTCATCTCATTATTGAAGCAGAACGCAGAGCCTATGCCGACCGTGCCTTTTACCTGGGTGATCCTGATTTTGTAAATGTGCCCGTTACCACGTTGATAGATAAAGCTTACCTCGATGAGAGAATGGCCAACTATAATAAACAAAAGGCCACACCAAGCAGTATCATCAAGGAAGGATCAATAGCCATGAATGAGTCAGAACAAACCACTCACCTATCGGTTGTCGACAAAGATGGCAATGCGGTATCAGTAACCACCACACTCAACGGAGGCTACGGTTCGAAAGTAGTCGTTGCTGGTTCAGGCTTCTTGCTGAACAACGAAATGGATGACTTCAGCGTAAAGCCTGGTGTACCCAACATGTATGGTGCTATTGGTGGCGAAGCCAATAAAATAGTGGCAGGCAAAAGAATGCTCAGTTCAATGACACCCTCTATCTTGGAAAAGGATGGAAAATTATTAATGGTAGTCGGTACTCCGGGTGGAACTACCATCATCACTTCTGTATTTCAAATAATAGTCGATGTGATAGATCATAAAATGGGTATGCAAGAGGCAGTCAATGCCAAACGCTATCATAGTCAGTGGCTACCAGATTATGTATTTAATGAGCAAGGTGCGTTTACACTTGAAGACAGCCTTAAATTGGTAAAGATGGGGCATCAGTTTATGATGCGGGATGGTATTGGGCGAGTAGATGCTATCTTGGTATTACCCAATGGAAAACTGGAAGGAGGAGCAGATCCACGAGGAGACGATACAGCAGCAGGAAACTAACTTGATGCCAGACTCTCGTTTCTGGTACCTAGATGCTAGTATCCAGTATCAATTCTTTATAATCGTAAACTCGACTCTTCGGTTTAGTCTGCGTGTTACTTCCGCATCATTATCAGCTATGGGTTTAATGCCACCGTATCCTTTGCCCGTTATTCTCTTGCCATCGATACCCTGGCTCTCCAAATACTCCTTTACTTTGTCAACTCTTTCTCTCGACAACCTCATATTGTGAATTTGCAGACCCCGATTGTCGGTGTGTCCGCCCAATTCAATTTCTACATTTGGGTTTGACTTCAGAAAATCTACCACCATGTTAAGTTCATCGTAGGATTCATCCAGCAGATTGGCCGTGCTTTGCTGAAACAACACACTTTTTAAGTTGACGGTCGCTCCCACAGTAACTGGCTGCAGTTTGAAATTCATTTCTAACTCTTTCATTTCAAAAGTGCGTATATCCAGCTTTTCAAAACTTCCTACATAACCGGAAGCTTCCACTTTGATACTATACTCGTCTACAGAGGGGATATTGATGGAAAACAATCCATCCGCACCAGCGAAAACCTGAAAATTTGAATCAGATTGAAAACTTACTTTTGCACTGAGCGGATTAGAATTAGTTGCACTGATAATCTTACCCCAAATTTTTACCTTTTTCTCTTCGCTGGAGATTGGCCTTTCTCTTTTTATTTCTATCAACTTTAACACCGTGTCGGGTGGTAGTTCTATCATTTTCTTCATCAGTGAATCAATTACTTCCTTTGGAGGCTTGTACATTTTAATATCGCCGTATCCATCACTGTTGGTCGTAGATGTAAATAATGCTATCTGTTGCTTCAACAGGGGAACATAATATTGTTCCCTTCCTTCAGAGTTTACGCCAGCCCCCATATTAATCGGAGCTGACCATTTGGCCCAGGTGTCATCGAGCCGTTGTGCATAGTACAAATCAAAACTGCCGTAACCTTGACGGCCGTTGGATGCAAAATATAAATATCGTGTGTCCTCACTTAGCCACGGACTCCATTCCTGGAAAGAGGTGTTGATATTGCGTCCCAGGTTTCTTGGCTCACTCCATTTACCATCCGCTGACTTTACCGATACATAAATATCTTCAACCCCCAGTGTATTGTAAGACTCTCCTGCATACACAAACACATTTTCAGCAGCATTGATGTGACCTGACATGGTCGGTGTTTTATTTAGAAAATAGGGAATCGTAATATTTTGAGGAGTGGACCATCCCGATCCGGTATTTGTTGAAACAGAAATACCCTGAGTTGTTACTTCCCCTCCATTATTGTAATGACCAAATAAGTATATTCTTTTTCCATCTGCAGATATGCCAGCAACCGCATTGTAATTCTTGTTATTCAATACAGGACCCAAATGAATGGGTGCTGACCAACTGTCTCCAATAAGAACTGACTGCCAGACATCTCCTTCATCTCTTTTGCCAGCAATATTTTGAGGATGTTTGGCAATGGTGAAATACATCGTTCTGCCATCGGGAGTAACAACCGGATTCAGCTCATCCATCCCTGAGTTTACATTTTTGAGAGAACTTTCTGTAAGGCGCTGAGATTGAGCGACTTTAAAGCCTAACTGGATGATAGTGAGCAATATAAAAAATAGGTAATGCTTCATTTGTTGCAAAAATAGTTAAATACCCTTCAGGGCCTACTTATCCACTCGCTGCCCTTCACATAAAAGCGCCAAGGCAGGTTGGCATCGTCTCCTGCATAATCTATTCCAATTCTTTTGGCAGATACAATTTCATTCGTTGCAAATTTAATACCACGATCCTCCAGCCAAATTTCGCCACCCATCAGCGATTTTCCGTTTAATCTTCTATCAATACCTAATGCTTTCGTTAGTTTACCTGGTCCTGAGGTTATCTTGCTTATACTGTCATACTTCATCCGTTTCAACATCATTTTTTGACCTTCCAATGGTTCAAGAGCCCGAATCAATACAGCCTCTGGCTTATCTATCTTATTGGTAACGATATTGAACAGATGATGAATACCATAACATAGATAAACATAAGCTACACCACCTTCGCTGAACATCACATCTGTTCTGTGGGTTCTCAAGTAGTTGTAAGCATGGCATCCTTTCTCTTTATATGAATAAGCCTCCGTCTCTACTATGATTCCACTGGTTATGGAATTGTGAATTCGCGCTTGAAGTACTTTACCAATCAAGTTTTTGGCAATGGATTTTACATTGCTTCCCTGATAATAAGATGATGCTAGTTTTAAGCCCATGTGGTTTTTGTGAATAAAGTCTGCTAACTTTATGGCCCTTAATCAAATAACAAACTAAATAACAAATATGAAAAATTGTATTACCATGATGTTGGTTGCCCTTGCCTGGGTTGCGCAAGCGCAAATTCAGACACCACAACCAAGCCCTGCAGGTTCTGTTTCAACCACAGTTGGATTGACAGACATAAAAATAAACTATAGCCGTCCGCAAATGAAAGGGCGCAAAATCTTTGGCGAAGGAGATGCTTTCTTACAGCCTTACGGTCAAATCTGGAGAACGGGTGCCAATAATGGCACCATCATTTCCTTTTCTGATGATGTTACCGTTGAAGGAACAAAAGTACCTAAAGGAGAATACTTGATTTTCACCTGGCCAGCTGCTTCTGAATGGAACGTTTCATTATACAGCGATCTTTCCCTGGGCGGAAATACGGCAAACTATGACAAAAGTAAAGAAGTAGCCAACTTCAAAGTAATAGCCGGAAAACTGACAGAAACTGTTGAAACCTTGACCATGAATATTACAGATATTGCCGCTGACAGCAAGAGCGCACATATTCAAATGGCATGGGAAAACACATCGGTAAAGTTTAAAGTGGTTGTCGACTTTGATTCCAAAGTTATGGCTGCCATTGAAGCCAACACTAAGGTGAATCCAGGAAACCTTGTTGCTGCTGCTAATTATTATTACAACAACAAAAAGGATTTAACACAAGCCATTGCCTGGATGGAAAAAGGAATTGCAGAAGGAAACCCTAAAGCATTTTGGAACATTCACACACTGGCCAAGATGAAAATGGAAGCCGGTGACAAGGCTGGCGCGAAAGCAGCAGCTCAAAAATCACTGGAGATGGCCAAGAGTGCGGCCAGCGATTTTGGTTATATCAAGCAGAATGAAGATCTGCTGAAGTCACTGAAATAAGTTTTGAATAATAAAAAGAAAAGCATCTCAACTTATTGAGATGCTTTTTTTATTTTTCGATCTTCTAAAAACTGTATGATAAAGGCGATGCCTATCACAAGTAGACATCCGATTATGTTGTACATCAAGAAGGCCACTTTAGTGAAAAAGTAAAGATATATAATCACCGCCTCTGCTATTATTGCCGCAACAAAAACAGCGTTCGACCTGATATACTTGATGTAAAAGGCACTAAGAAAGATCCCCAAAATGGTTCCGTAAAAAAGTGAACCAATAATATTCACAAACTGAATTAAGTTCTCGGCCTGATTGGCTATTGAGGCAAACATCATCCCAAAAACTGCCCAGCCGGCCGTAAACCACTTGGATGCTTTTACATAGTGATAATCATCTGCATCTGCATTAATTGATCGCTTGTAAATATCAACAGCTGTAGTAGAGGCTAGCGCATTTAATTCAGAAGCAGTAGAAGCCATTGCAGCAGAGAATACCACCGCCAACAATAACCCTATCAATCCATGCGGAAGATAAGTCATAACAAAGGTGATGAACACGTAATCCGTATCCAATGTATTAGCACCTGGTATTGCTGCAGCAATTTTCTCTTTAACCTGAGTACGAATGTCTTTTTCTGAGCTTTGTATTTTTTCCAAGGATAGTCTCGCTTGGTCAATCAAAACTTGATCTTTTTGTCGAATGGCTCCGACCAGATTTTCAGCCTCCTTTTTCTTTTCAATAAACACTTCATCATACTCAATTTGCAATGCAGCAATATCGCCAGCATATTCCGTTTGCATGGCTTTGTCCTTCATCACTTGATTGTGAAAGACAGGGGCCTGATTAAATTGATAGAATACAAAAACTAAAATTCCTATATAAAGAATTATAAATTGCATGGGTACTTTTAGCAGTCCATTGAATATCAACCCCAATCTGCTTTGACCAATTGAGCTGCCTCCAAGGTACCTACCCACCTGGGACTGGTCGGTTCCAAAGTAAGATAAGAACAAGAACAATCCTCCAATTAAACCCGACCAGATATTGTATCGATCGCTGAGATCAAAGGACAAGTTGATGAGGTTTAGTTTACCCATCTCTCCAGCTACCTGAAATGCTTCAGTGAAAGTAATGTTACTGGGTAGTTTTGAAAATGCCGTCCATCCTGCAATAAACATACCTCCCATGATGATGGTAAGCTGATACTTTTGCGTCATGCTCACCGCTTTTGTTCCGCCACTCACTGTATAGATCATTACAAGGGAACCAATAAAGATGGTAGTCAGATTGATATTCCAATCCAACATCGTGGACAAAATCAAGGATGGCGCATAAATGGTAATCCCCACAGATAATCCACGTAGCATCAAAAAGAAGAATGCCGCCAGTGAACGAGTTTTCAAATCGAATCTGCTTTCAAGGTACTCGTAGGCTGTGTAGACTTTTAGCCTATGATACAATGGCACAGCTGTTATGCTCAAAATCACCATAGCTAAAGGGAGTCCAAAATAGAACTGAAGAAAGCGCATGCCATCTTCATAGGCCTGGCCTGGAGTTGATAAAAAAGTAATGGCGCTGGCTTGGGTTGCCATAATGGATAGACATACATTCCACCAGGGTAGTGTCTTATTCCCTAGCAGATATCCATCAATATTTCTACTACCCCGGCTTTTCCAGGTACCATAGACTACAATTAAAATTAAAGTAGCGAAGAGAATGATCCAGTCAATAGAATTCATCAGAAGGAGCTAGTGATAAAAAGGTAAACAACAATTTGAACGGCCAGTACAATCATGACCAGCCAATACCAAATACTCCACCGTGGAAAAACGGGAGGTTTTTCCTTTATTTCTTCTGACATTATCTTCCGGATTTAATTTTTTGGTCCTGGGGTTTATTCGACTTCCCCAATGAAACCAGGTTTGCAAATAGTTTATAAGCTCCGGCTACTCCTTCGGGTAACTCTCTAAAGAAGGACAAGCCAGTATATACGTAATAGCCTTTTCCGGATTTTGCAACTAGCAAAGCGCCCTCTATGAGATCTTCCCCCGGGTCTTTGGTTGAAAGTAATGCTTCAAAATTCGGATCCCACTTGTTCGGGAAATACAACCCTCGCTCCTGAACCCAACCATCAAAATCCGCTGCTGTGATTTTATTAGGAGTGCTAAGCGCTAGATGATCTGGTTTGAGAATCAGCACCTCACTATTTTCATCAGTTATCCTATCACGAGAAATGGAAATGGGAAAGGGTGAAAATTTGTTAGCATTTATTTCCATTCTAAATGCGGTATTGTACTGCACTACTAGCGTGCCTCCTTCACTCACATAATCAAGTAAGTCGTCCATAAAATAAGGGATGCGTTCATTGGTATTGAGGGCGCGAATCCCAAGAACAACTGCATCCACTTTTTGCAGATTCTCTTTAGTTACTTCTTCATTTTTCATTTCCCAAACCTCATATCCCATGTTGCGCAGTGCAGCCGGGATTTCATCCCCTGCCCCTTGGATGTAGCCAACTACCTCGCCTGCTTTTTTCAAATTTATTCGCACCAATTTTGCTTCGGCCGGAGGCAACAAAGTTTGGATAGGAAAATGGTCATAACTAATAAGCTGCATAGACTTATCAAAAACGGTATTCCCAATTTTGGCTGTAGCTTTAACCGTTGAAGTAATCTCTCTATTTGATGGATAAATCAAAAAGCTAAGCGTTTTCTCTTCATCTCTTTTAGCAAGTTCAAATAACAGACTCGGAGGCTCGGACCTCCACCCTGATGGCAATTCCAAAGCTAACTCTGCACTAAGGGCATCGTTGGAATTTGACTTTACCCTTACCGAAATGGGCTTTGGGCTGTCGTTACTAAAAACTACAACTGACTCTGACAAATTCAATGACAGGGCAGGCACAATCTCAAATGGCCTAACCAATTCACCTTTTACGGGATCTGTCCAGGTATAAATTAAGGGAGTGGTAAAATCAATAAGATCACCATTTACTTCCAATTGAAAATTGAAAACCACAGCAGGGTCGTTCTCGGGTTTACCAATTAGTGACTTGTCTTTAACTGTAAACAATCCCAAAGAATGGCTTTCTTTGAGCCAGTAAGGATCTGAAAAAGTAGCCTTGTCACTTACTGATTTAGTCGCTTTAAATTCCAGTGGCTTGTTATTTTCCAGTGACGCACCAAATGCAGAATCATAATTAAGTGTCGATGAAACTATTTTCTTAACCTTAACCGGAATTGACGATCGATTTACTAATTCAAATGAGGCAACTACTTGCTCTCCTGGAGCTATGTTATATTGATTGGCTTTGGCCGTTATATAAAGCCCAAGACAATCTTGAATCAGGTCGTTGACTTCACTCAGTTTACGATCCTTCCAAATGCCCGGTTTTAAATTTAAGATCTGCCTTCTAACCTGGAGCAACATAGGTACAGAAGCCGACGGGTTTTCCTCATTGTATTCGGCAATGAGTTTAATAACCAATGGTTCCACTTTCGTACCGCCCTCAACTCTTGACCAGGTCGTATTGATGTCCTCAAAAATGTCTTTCTGGGCATGATATCCCTTCACAAACTCAAAAAACTCCATTGCTTCACCACGACTTCCAGATGAGCCAAACCCTTGACTCTTGTGTTGTGTTCTGCTTACCGCTGCAATTTCTGAATAAGACTTTCCAAGTAATGGATTATAGGTACCTATATCCATCGCTACAATGCCTTGTGTCTCTGCGTTGATATCTTTATTCCACCATCTGCCAGTATTGGTATATAAACTTTTTGGCTGCCATAAGCTTAAAGTTCTTAATTGGTCCGGAAATTTTTCGGGATTATTCGTCAGGTCAAAGGCTTCTAGTGCCAACACACCTGATGCTGTATGATGGCCATGACCTGCTCTTGCATCCGCTGGAAATCGCGTGAGTATAATGTCTGGTTGAAATTTGCGAATCACCCGAACAACGTCCGATAAGATTTCCTCTTTATTCCAAATGCGAAATGCTTCATCATCATTTTTGGAGTAACCAAAATCATTGGCTCTGGTAAAAAACTGGTGACCACCATCAATTCTTCGGGCAGCTAACAGCTCTTGTGTTCTGATCAGTCCAAGTAGGTCCCTGATTTCCGGGCCTATGAGGTTTTGACCACCATCTCCCCTTGTCATTGACAAGTACCCCGTGGTAGCCAGCCTTTCGTTAGCTAAATAAGCAATGGCTCTGGTGTTTTCATCATCTGGATGTGCCGCTACGTATAATACA
>DATCZR010000155.1:0-2067 GCA_036525835.1 Cyclobacteriaceae bacterium | reverse complement strand
GATGAACTTAGTAATGCCATTACGGGAAGTACAACAGCCTACTTTGAGCCAACACTTGATTACGTAATTGTAAAAATACCTCGATGGAATTTTGATAAGTTTTTGGGTGCAGATCGAAAGCTTGGCCTGCAAATGAAATCAGTTGGAGAGGTGATGGGGATTGGAAGAAACTTTCAAGAAGCACTTCAAAAAGCCTGTCAGTCATTGGAGATTAGAAGAAATGGCCTGGGCGCAGATGGAAAAGAGTTGAAAAAACAAGATGAACTCCTATATAGCCTGGAGAATCCCAGCTGGAATAGACTTTTCCACATCTACGATGCGATGAAGTTAGGCATCTCCATGAAAACCATTTTGTCGCTTACAAAAATTGATAAGTGGTTTCTACAACAAATAGAGGAGCTAATAGAAGTAGAAAGTGAAATAGAAAAATTCGAAATAGATACAATCCCTGTTTCTTTGATGCGCACGGCAAAGGAAAAAGGATATGCCGATCGCCAAATTGCCCATTTACTAAAATGTCTTGAGAGCGAGGTGCACAAAAAACGCAAAGAGATGAAGATCAATCGGGTGTATAAGCTCGTTGATACTTGCGCAGCAGAGTTTGAAGCTCAAACTCCTTACTACTATTCATCATTTGACACAGAAAACGAGTCCATACGCTCTGACAAGAAAAAGGTAGTGGTTTTGGGTTCAGGTCCAAATCGCATTGGGCAAGGCATTGAATTTGATTATTCATGTGTTCACGGAGTGCTGGCAGCAAAAGAACTTGGGTACGAAACCATCATGATCAATTGCAATCCTGAAACAGTATCAACAGACTTTGATATTTCGGATAAGCTATACTTTGAGCCTGTTTTTTGGGAGCACATTTATGATATTATTCAGTTTGAGAAACCTGAAGGCGTCATTGTTCAGCTAGGCGGTCAAACCGCCTTGAAACTTGCTGAGAAATTAAATAAGTACGGGATCAAGATAATGGGAACATCCTTTGAGGCCTTGGATTTGGCTGAAGACCGCGGAAGTTTCTCAACCCTTTTGAAAGATCTCAACATCCCCTATCCTCCATTTGGTGTCGCCCGTGACGCAGATGAAGCCTTGGAGGTGTCAAAAGGAATCGGATTTCCATTACTCGTTCGACCCTCTTATGTATTAGGTGGGCAAAGCATGAAAATTGTTATCAATGAGAAGGAACTGGAGTCGCATATACTCGACATCTGGAAACACCTTCCCGAGAACAAAGTATTACTTGATCATTTTTTGGATGGTGCCATAGAAGCCGAAGCTGATGCTTTATGTGATGGAGAAAACGTTTACATCATTGGCATCATGCAACACATTGAGCCAGCCGGCATCCATTCAGGTGACTCGTATGCTGTTTTACCTCCTTATAACCTGGGCGACTTTGTAATTAAGCAAATTGAAAATTACACCCAGAAAATTGCGGTTGCCTTAAAAACAGTAGGCCTTATCAATATTCAATATGCCATTAAAGACGATAAGGTGTATGTCATTGAGGCCAATCCAAGGGCATCACGTACTGTACCCTTCATATGCAAGGCCTATGATGAGCCTTATGTAAACTATGCCACTAAAATTATGCTGGGCGCAAAAGTGACTGATTTTAAGTTTAACCCAACTAAGAAAGGGTATGCAATCAAAGTTCCTGTTTTCTCGTTCAACAAATTTCCTGATGTAAATAAGGAGTTGGGACCTGAGATGAAATCAACTGGTGAAGCCATCTATTTCATAGATGACCTTATGGATGATTACTTTATGAATATTTACTCAGAAAGAAATCTTTACCTAAGTCGGTAACGGAATAGAAACGACAAAGGTAGATCCTACTCCGACTTCGGAAGCGATTTCAATCTTGCCATTCAACTTTTCGACCGCCTCTTTGGTGATGTATAATCCCAGTCCGGATCCTGTGGATGCACTGGTAGCTCTATAAAACATTTCGAAAACTTTCCCCTTATATTCTTTGGCTATTCCTTCACCATTGTCTTCAATATGAACGATTAAATATCCTTCTCTTTGATTTGAAGTAATTCTAACGTAGGGCTTGTG